>NZ_JBJPHS010000086.1:0-26148 GCF_052939495.1 Phormidesmis sp. 146-12
CCAGAATCTAAGGTCTTACGGCGTTATCGCTGTCTAATTTTGTCCGGACTATTGGTTGATTGAAGTTGTAGCGAAACTGAGTAAGCGTCTGACCATTGCTGGGATTAATGATGGCAACCGTTGAGGTTTGACTGCGATGTGCCGCCAGAAAATCACTCAAGCCTAACTCTCTCGCTCTGGCTTCTGCTGCTTGAGTGGTGGTACGATTTGTTACGTCAAACACGACAAAATTTGCGCGATCGCCAAACTGCTGCTGCAACGATTCAGTGACAGGTCGAAGGCGTTGGCAAGCTGGACACCAATCGGCGTAAATTTTAACGATCGTCGGTTTGCCTTGAAGTTGAGCCGCGAGTTTATTACTGTTCGAGGCTTGAGCCACAGTCATCGATTGATCGATCGGTTGATGATCAGAAGCTTGCATTGCTTGAGAGACTTGAGTGTTGTCTGTAGCGCGTTGCCCAGCATTAGACAGGAAAGAGTACCCCGCAACAGATGCGACACCTACGACACTGACACCCATCAGTAGAATTGATTTGAGATGCTTCTTCATGGTTTCCTCCGAGATTAGGGATAGATGTGTTCGTAAAGCTTTGTTTGCCTTACAGTTACTAATCTCGTTGAGCTACATGATGCCCAAATGAAAAAACTATGAAAAAAAATTCATGGTTCTGCCTGGGTTTGCCGAAACTGTGGTAGCTGGATGGTTACGGTTGTCCCTGAAATTGCATCTGACTGGATCTTCAACTCGCCGTTGTGCGTCTCAATGATTCGTTTGACAATTGCTAATCCCAATCCTGTCCCGCAAGGCTTTGTCGTGTAAAAAGGCTGAGTTAACTTTGAGAGTTCATCAGGTGGAATCGGTTGTCCTCGATTGTGAACTTGAATGCAAACGTGGGAAGGTGAGGCAATCACACAACAGGTAATTTGGTCTCCAGGTTCGATCGCTTCACTCGCATTGCTAATCAAATTAATGATGACCTGCTTAAGGCGATTGCTATCTCCTAAAATCAGGCAGGGCGATGCTGCTGGAGTAAGTTGAAGGGATTGCCCTTGCCGCAGTGGAATCAGTTCAATCAACGGAAAGATCTCTTCCATCCACCGATCGAGGTCGAGTTGCGCTTGACAAATGTCACATCTTTTTCAGTTAGCCCCGCCTCTGCCAACACTTGCAGCACAAAGAAATGACCAATCCCGCCAATCTCTGCACCAATCTTTTTGCCTCTAAAATCCTGAACGCTGGCGATATTGTTGCGGGCCATAATCACATCTGCTCCAATAGACGTATCCTCAACCAGCACAATCTTAAAATCGCTGCCTTTTGCGGCTAGTGCAACGGCTTCTGAGGTAACTGGAGATAGCCCCTCTAATTTGCCAGATAGAAAGGCTGGAAACCCGGCCGCCACTGTTTCAAATACCTGTAGCTTGAGATCGAGTCCGAGATCTTTGAAGAATCCTTTTTCTAGACCAATGTGCAGGGGAGCGTTCCCAATCCAGGTCGTTGTGCCCATCGCAATGCTGCTTATAGAATTGCTGGCTGAGGGAGTTGTTGTGGAGGTGGATGCTTGGGAGCAGGCGTGTAAACCTACACTAGCGATCGCACCCGTAGCAAACCAAAGCGCTTGGCGACGAGTCATTCGACTGGATGGAAATTCGGGATTCATTATGGCTCCTCTTCTGAGTATCTGGTTGAAGCTTTATCCTGCTCAACATTAGGACGGTAGCACTAAAAACGAAACTTCGATACCGCCGTAAAATCTTTCCAGGTTGGAGTTTCCTTGTTCGTCGATCGCACTTCCCTGTCCCCTAAAAATGCGCTGAATGCGAAAGCGATGATAGTTTACTAATAGCTGTGGCAAGGTGACGTAGTGCGCTTCTTTGCCCGAAAAGAGAGTGCGATCGAGTTCGGGGAGACGATGCCAGGGACATTTCATCAACTCATGGTGAGCATTGTGGTAGCCAAAATTGAGCAACAGTAAATTTAGCCATTCGTAACGTTGGGAAACTAGATTTGAGAAGGTATTCGCTTGTTCGTGGGCCCGATCGCGCTTAGGAATCGAGGTGCCAATCGGAAACACTTCATAGGTATGCTGAAACGCATCTACAAATCGCAGTCCTGTGATCATGCCAACATAGGCGACGAAGTACAGCAGCAGTGCTTTGAGAGATACTAGCCCCAACACTGTAAACAATGTAGCTCGAATCGCTAAAATGATCAGAACTCTGACTCGTTCATCTTTACGATCAGATACTCGAAACGGAGCAGAAATTGATCGTAACCGTGACAAAAACGCTAATGCAGGAATATACACCCACTCCAACGCCAAAAGGGTTGCGCGCACGAATGCGGGCAGACGATTCAAAAACGAGGCTAAATCAAATCGACAGAAATCAACGCGATCGACGTGGTGAGCAATATGCAGCCTGGTCAAATCTTGAAAACGGGCATAACACCCCCCATTGAGCCACAGTACCAGGTCACCTGCGATCGCATTCCATTTTCGACTGTCAAAAATCGTGCCGTGCATCAACTCATGAGCAAGATAGGCAGAAATCATCAGGCTATGGGTCAACAGCAAAACACCTAGTGCATTAAGCCAACCATTGTTTTGTAACATTAGCGCAATTCCTCCAGCGTAGCCGCCAAAGGTGTAGAGAAAGGCGATCGCATTCCAAGCAGGTTTGTCTTGATGCAGAAAATATTGAGCGTCGATCGTGGTTGATTGTTGGGAAGCGGTACGAGTCATAATTTAAGGTCGAGAGGGTGATGCTAAAAAATCTCAAATCATAAAGCCCAGGAGAACGGTAACAGAACCATGCTGCTACTTAGACTCTCCCAGGCTGTCATTCTATGATGCTGGTACAGTAGAGGATTAACCTGCGTCCAACTTTGTGGACTATCAAAACCTAACTCATTAGATGACCTAACAAGCTTCTACCAGCAAAAACTAGACATTCGTTTTGGTAAACATTGTTTATCTTTCTAACATACACATTCAGACAGAAGGGTGTTGAAGGTAACAGTTTTTTTCTTTGTTCGCAGGCAAGTATAGCAGTTCTAAATCAGGTGTAAGAATCCTCAAACATCGGGTTATTAGTCGTTCTTGGGATTGATTTAATAAAACCGACCCTTGCATGGGGTGTGTTGGGCCACGCGAAACGCACCAATTGCATAGTTCAAGTTATTAGGGGAACAGTCGCAGATTGACGATCGTAACGAAGTAGTGCATCTTCACGCGATCGCTATGGTTGACCAAAACCGCCGCCGCCGGGTGTTTCGATCACAAATACATCCCCTGGCTGCATCTTAACTTCGGCTCTACTAGCCAACTGTTCAATCTCACCATTGCTGCGTTTTACCCAGTTTCGACCGACTGCACCAGGCTTGCCGCCATTTAAACCAAACGGAGGAACAATCCGATGTCCAGATAGAATTGCTGCGGTCATGGCTGCGCGAAACTGAATCTGACGAATCACACCATTACCGCCCTGATGTTGTCCTTGTCCGCCGCTATTAGCCCGAATCGCAAACTCCTCGACCCGCACCGGAAATCGCCATTCCAACACTTCTGGATCGGTGAGGCGCGAGTTAGTCATATGGGTCTGCACGGCATCTGTTCCGTTAAAGGTTGGCCCGGCTCCAGATCCCCCACAGATTGTCTCGTAGTACTGGTATTGCTCATTGCCAAAGGTGAAATTGTTCATTGTGCCTTGAGAAGCTGCCATCACGCCGATCGCACCATACAATGCATTCGCGATCGCTTGAGACGTTTCGACATTGCCTGCAACCACAGCAGCCGGATAGTTAGGATTGAGCAGACAGCCCTGCGGAACAATGATCTCCAATGGTTTCAAGCAGCCTGCATTAAGGGGAATATCATCGTCTAGTAGCGTGCGGAAGACATAGAGAACAACCGCTTTACAGATAGCAAGTGGTGCATTTAAGTTTGTCGATTGTTGGGGAGAGGTGCCTGTAAAATCAACTTGAGCAGCGCGATCGCTTTTATTAATCGAAATCTTGACTTGAATCTGACTGCCATCATCCAATGGGTAAGTAAATTGACTGTCCTGCAAAACCGCAATCACCCGCCGCACCGACTCTTCAGCGTTGTCTTGAACATGCTGCATGTAGGCTTGTGCTGTCTCTAACCCATAGTGCTGCACCATTTGTAAAAGTTCTTTAACACCTTGCTCATTGGCTGCAATTTGGGCTTGTAGATCAGCAACATTTTGATTGGGATTGCGAACTGGGTAAGCTCCAGAAGTCAGCAGTTGTCGCAGTTCTAGTTCACGGAATTGTCCGCGATCGACGAGTTGAAAGTTATCAATCAAGACCCCTTCTTGCTCCACTGAAGTACTGTGAGGCGGCATCGATCCGGGTGTAATGCCCCCAATGTCGGCGTGATGTCCCCGTGACGCAACATAAAACAGTGGATGAGTGCGATCGGCTTCTGAGAACATAGGTGTAATAACCGTGACATCAGGTAAATGAGTCCCACCGTTGTAGGGGTTATTAGAAACATAAACATCCCCAGGCTTGAGGGTATTGCCCTTTGAGCGAATTAAACTATGAATGCTCTCACTCATCGAACCCAGGTGTACCGGAATATGAGGAGCATTGGCAACTAGCTGCCCGTGTTGATCAAAGATAGCGCAAGAGAAGTCAAGTCGCTCTTTGATGTTGACTGAGTAACTTGTGTTTTGCAGGGTAATACCCATTTCTTCGGCGATCGCTCTCACCAGATTATTAAAAATCTCCAGCAATACGGGATCAGGGTTAGCTTGGATAGAATGGTGTCGAGTAGGCTGTTCTACTTGGGTTCTCGTGAGTACCAGATCATTGCGATCGGTGACTTCTGCAATCCATCCCGGCTCAACGACATTCGTTCCAGTAAGTTCGATAATCAGAGCGGCTCCTGAAATACGATCGCCTGTTTTTAAGTCACTGCGCTGGTAGATTGGGGCATCATGCCACTTGCCTTTGGTGTAGATTTGGACAACCTCAATGGCTTCTAGAACGGTTCGATTAAAGCTTGCTGTGATCGGAGCATTGGTGGGACTGTAAGCTTGTCCAATGGCTTCAATCGAAGCTGCTTCCACGATTAACGCTTTGTTCTGCATGGTGAACCCATAGCGTTGTTTGTAGGCTTGCTCAAACTGCGATCGCATCTCCTCCAGCGTGCCGAATGGAACAACCAGAGCGGAATCCGTTCCTTCATAGCGCAACTGTACACTAGATAAAACTTGAATGCGATCGGCTTCTACTCCTTGAGCCAGAATTTCAGCCTGCCCCGCGATTGCTAGTGCATCAAGTACCTGGTTGAGTTGGGACGCTGTGGTTAAGGGAGCTTCGATGGCTTGCTCTTTGAGCGATCGCAGGTCAGCTAACCCAATGCCATAAGCCGAGAGAACGCCCGCATAAGGATGAAGGAAAATCTGAGACATTCCCAATGCTTCAGCAATCAGGCAGGCATGTTGTCCTCCTGCGCCCCCAAAGCAGCAGAGTGTATAGTCTGTAATGTCGTAGCCGCGCTGAACGGAGATTTTTTTGATTGCATTAGCCATCTTGTCGATCGCGATTGCTAAAAAGCCGTCTGCGACCTCTTCTGGAGTCCGAATTTCTGTTGTCTCGCTGATTTTACTAGCTAGTTCTGCAAACTTCTGATGCACGACTTCTACATCCAGCGATCGGGTTCCCTCAACACCAAACACGGCTGGAAAGAAACCTGCTTGTAGTTTGCCGACTAACACATTACAATCCGTTACTGTCAACGGCCCGCCGCGCCGATAGCAAGCTGGGCCAGGAAAAGCGCCCGCCGACTGTGGCCCAACTCGATAGCGAGAACCATCAAACGTGAGAATCGAACCACCTCCCGCCGCAACTGTGTGAATTGCCATCATCGGTGCCCGCAATCGAACTCCTGCAACCTCAGTTTCAAAGGTGCGCTCATACTGCCCATTAAAGTGAGAAACGTCGGTAGAAGTGCCGCCCATATCAAAGCCAATGATCTGACCAAATCCCGCGATCGCACTTGTTTTGACGGCTCCGACAATGCCTCCGGCTGGCCCTGATAGAATGCTGTCTTTGCCCTGAAATCGTTGAGCGTCCGTCAGTCCACCATTTGACTGCATAAACATCAGCTTGCAAGTAGACTGGTCTGTTGAAGACAACTCGGCGGCAACACGACCTTTCAGGGTTTCGCAAAGCGAATCGACATAGCGCCGCAAAATGGGAGAAAGATAGGCATCAACCACCGTTGTATCACCCCGGCTAATTAGCTTCATCAACGGACTCACCTGGTGGGAAACTGAAACTTGAGTAAAGCCGATCGCTCGTGCGATTTCAGCCACCTGTTGTTCATGATCAGGGTAGCGATAGCCATGCAGAAAGGCAATTGCACAAGATCGAATACCGGATTTATACGCCGATCGCAGTGCTTCAACTAAACGTTCTATGTGAACGGAAACTAGCTCTTCTCCTTGAGCGCTATACCGTTCCTCAACTTCTATCACTTGTTCGTAGAGTGAAGTGGGTAAAACAATATGACGAGCAAAGATATTAGGACGATTTTGATAGCCAATCTTCAGCGCATCCCGAAATCCTCTGGTGATCAGCAGCACGGTTCGATCGCCCTTTCGCTCTAGCAAAGCATTTGTGGCGACTGTGGTTCCCATTTTTACGACTGCAATCTGCTCGGCAGGAATGGGACAATCTGAAGCAATGCCCATCACATCGCGAATCCCTTGAATAGGAGCATCTGGATAGCGATCGGGATTCTCAGAGAGCAGCTTGTGAACGACAATTTTACCGTCTGGACGTTGAGCAACAATATCGGTGAAGGTGCCGCCGCGATCGATCCAAAACTGCCAGCGTTGAGTTGTCTGCTGATTCAATCCCAGGTTAGTGTCTATCATTGCTTTGTAGAAGGCTCACATCGACCTATTAGATAAATGGTATAGCAATCCTATAGTTTGGAGATGGGTTGTGAATTTTTAGTCTCTCAGTTACTTTGAGCTTCGGCAAATTTGCTACTCTATAGCAGTTGTCCAGTCAGGTCATAACTTCAGGCAGCCAGTCAGTTGGGGATCAAGCAGCCACCGCTAAGTTTGAGAATTTAAGCCTTGGAAGACCTGTTGAGCGACCCTAAAAAAGCCTATGAAGTCAAGCTATTCGATCGCAGCAAGTGCCGGATCAAGTTAACCGAAGCAAGTAAGGCTTTTTTGTCGGAAATCACGATCGCACTGACTCATCTCGACCAAGCGATCACTCGAACTATAAGCCAGCTAGAAGTTCGCGATCGTGTCCAAGCGGCTCTTTGGGCAAAGCAGCATCTACATAGTTAGCGGGAGTTAGATGAAATCCTTCGTTAGGATAATAGCGCTACGATCCTGCTAAAGATGGCTTTGAATTTAGGTTTTGCTTGATGAAACTCTGGCACATCCCAATCGGGTGTATTGTCCTGCTCTAGCTGACTCGACTGCAAGTAGATGGGGTAGCGAATCTCAATCTGTAGCGCTTCGACTTGAGGGTGCAGCCCGTAATGTCTGGTGATATATCCCCCATTAAAAACTTTATTACGAACCACCTGATAGCCCTGTGTAGAAAACTCAGACTCGACGGTTGAGATCAAAAACTCAGAGCAACTTTTTCCATTGACATTGCCCAAACACACATCATCGACGATCGGCCCCAAAAAACTGTGTAGATCTAGTAGATAAACTCGACCAAAGCGATCGATCTTCTGAGTGAGTAAAGCTTCTAGCTGATGATGATAGGGGTAGTAAAACTGATCCATTCGGCTTGTCACCGCTTCTTGAGAAGGAGCAGTCTGATAGAGTGGCGCACCAAACGCAGTTTTTTCAGGAATTGCGGATTGCCAAAAGCTGCCAAATAATGGCTCTTGAGCCGATCGATTGAGGTCAACGACATAGCGGCTGTGGGTTGTGACTAGAACGGTAATTCCTAAATCAGACAAAAAATCATAGAGCTTGTCCAGGTGCCAATCTTGATGGGGAAGATAGTGCTGATAGGACTCATTGAGCGTCTGCACCATCGCATCGGGAACTATCAAACCACTATGAGGCAGACTAGCCACGATCGGGCATTGGTCAACATCAGGTAGATAAAGATGAAAAGGGTTGGTCACGCTACAGTCTACTGGCAGTATTTCCCTTCATCATCCCACGATCGCTCGGTAATTCTCATCCTCCACCGTCAATTACTAAGGGCTAATAAATCATCACTTGGACATCTTCACACAAGGTTCAGGACTGCTATAGAGATTGATTTGCAAACTTTTAGACTGGCAGTTCACATCCAGAATATTAATTATGAATTGATACAACTCACCCTTCCACCTAAAGAGAGAAGTTCTTGAAATTAGAAATTGTCAGAATGAGAACCTTATCGACAGGTAAAGACTGTCTTGGTTTAATCGCTGACACTTGCTTCAGTGTGATTCGTTTGTACATAAACTCTAGCGACCATTCTTGCAAAGCTGTGTCTGAACTACGCTCTGATTTATCTCAAGTTTCCACAGAAATTGACCACAAGCTAAAAATCATCCGGGCAACGCTTGACGAAGTAGGAGCGGCTGGACTTTGGCTACGGGGGACAGATTGGTTTATGTGGGCAACCGCAGGCGCAGCTCATACGGTGCTACTAGCCGCAGAAACCGGAGTTGCGGAAGTACTCGTGACGGCTGACGCTTCTTGGATCTTGACCAGTGAAATTGAGGCACCCCGCTTTAAGGATGAGGAGCTTTGGGGTCGCGATCGCTACATCTTGGCGACTTATCCCTGGGCAGATCCAACCGCACTCAAGCAGTTTGTGCAATCCGTGACGAATGACGGCAAGATAATCAGCGATCGTCCGATTTCTGGCGAGTCTATGTTGCCCTTGAGTTTAATTCAGCAAAAACGCATTCTACTAACGAGTGAAGTCGATCGCTATCGTCAAATTGGACGATTGGCCAGTGAAGCGATGACTGAAGTTCTGATGCAGGCCGAGCCGACCTGGACTGAGCAACAACTGGCTGGAGCCGGGGCACAAGCGCTTTGGAAGCGAGGACTTCATCCCGCCCTAACGCTGTCTGCTGGCGCACGTCGATCGCCGCTCTACCGTCATCCGGTGCCGACTTCTGAAGCGATCGGTCAACAGGCAATGTTAGTGTTTTGTGCGCGAGGAGCGGGGCTGTATGCCAACCTGACTCGGTTTGTTTGCTTTAAGCGGATAGATTTAGCCTTACATCGTCAAGTGGCTGAAGTTGAAGCGATTGCACTCAATCAGACTCAAATCGGAGCGCCCCTCAAGCAGGTTTATCAAGCGATCGCCCAGTCCTACAATCAACAAGGCGATCCAGATGCGATTCGCCAACATCATCAGGGGGGAACAACGGGCTATTTGTCTCGCGATGTGATTGCGACTCCTAGTACCGACGATCGACTGGCTGCACAGATGGCTGTTGCCTGGAATCCGAGTTTGCCAGGAGCCAAGATCGAAGATACCTTTATCATTCACTCTGACGGTCGTTTAGAAAATCTCACGGCTGATCCACAATGGCCAACAGTAGAAGTTGAGGGGCGGCAGCGTCCCGTTGTGTTGGAGCGATCGACATGAAGTTTGAGCAAGTTTTTAATGCGTCTCCCCAGGTTCAGGCAAGTGCGCCCGGACGAGTTAATCTATTGGGAGAACATACAGACTACAATGACGGATTTGTTTTACCTACTGCAATTCCTCAACAGACAACTGTTTGGCTGGGCTTGAGTCCTGACGATCGCCACCATGTCTACTCGACTGAGCTTAAAGAACAGATTGATGTCAGCCTTGATGACCCAACTCCCACAGGGTTTGCTAGCTATGTCTACGGCTGTCTCAAAGTGTTGAACAAAGCAGGCTACTCGGTGCCCCCGTTGAATGTATTCGTCACTTCCTCAGTCCCGATCGGGTCTGGTCTATCCAGCAGTGCTGCTTTAGAAGTGGCTACTTTACGATCGCTGCGATCGCTCCTTGGTCTCGATCTCGATGATGTTCAGATTGCTCAACTAGGACAACAAGCCGAAATTCAGTATGCGGGCGTGTCTTGCGGCATTATGGATCAAATGGCATCAAGTCTGGCAGACCTGCAACACATGCTATTTTTGGATACGCGATCGCTCGATCGACAGCTACTTCCTTTTCCCGCAGGTGCCGAAATCATTGTTCTCGATAGTGGAGTGCCTCGTAAGTTGGCGACCAGTGGCTACAATCAACGCCGCGCCGAATGTGAGGAAGCCGCAAAACAGCTAGGCGTGAAAGCGTTGCGAGATGTCAGCGACCTGTCAGCGATCGCTCACCTTCCAGAGTTACTCCGACAGCGATCGCGACATGTGATTACTGAAAACGATCGAGTTCTCAAAGTGCGATCGACCACTCTTTCGGCCAGTCAATTTGGAGAGTTGATGAATGCTTCTCATGCCAGCTTGCGCGATGATTACGAGGTTTCCGTCGCTGCGTTAGATAGCCTGGTCGATTTATTGCAAACAACTCCTGATGTGTTTGGTGCCCGATTAACAGGAGCCGGATTTGGTGGAGCTTGTGTTGCATTAGTCGCTGCTGGAAAAGGAGAAATGATCGCCCAGCAAGTCCTCGATCGCTATCAAGCAACCGGACAAACTGGACAAATTTTCGTTCCAAGCCAACAAAACTAGCGTCAGTTCAATTATCAGCACCCTTAGCTCCTTTGGGCAACCTCACAAAGTGATACAACATTAAAATTGAACTAAGACCGCCTGTAGTTCTTTTGCCTTTTCTTCAGGAAGCGCATCGTTTGCAAACAGTCCAGCCGCAAGCTCTGTCCCCGCCAAATACTTCAATCGATCGGGTGTCCGATAAGGAGGATAAAACTGCGCGTGTAGATGAAATTCGGGATGAGCTTCTCCATCTAAAGGCGCTTGAAACCAGGCCATCAAGTAAGGAAAAGAACGGTTCCACAAGCCATCATATTTCAGTGTCACAGTTTTTAAGGCTCTGGCTAAACTCGATCGCTGTTGTTTAGACAAATCTGCCAATGTAGACACAGGCTCAATTGGAGCAAGCCAAACTTCATAGGGGTAGCGGGCACACACAGGCACCCAGGCGATCGCCCAATTATCCTGATAGACAAGACGCTGATTGTCCTGAATCTCTTGTTGAATTAAGTCTTGTAGAAGTCCGCTTTGATGCTGTTGGTAATACACTTTTTGACAGTCCCACATTCGAGCCGGAACCGGAGGCACAACGGGATATGCATAGATCTGCCCATGAGGGTGATGCAGCGTTACCCCCACTTCAACGCCCTTGTTTTCAAACGGAAGGACATATTGAATTTGAGGATAACTGCCCAAAATGCGAGTACGATCGCCCCAAACTTGCAATAGTAAATCGAGATGATCGAGTTCTAAATTTCCCAACGTTGTATTTGGATTTTGGGTAAAGACTACAACTTCACAAGCACCATTGGCAGGTAGCGTATCTACAATTAACTGAGGTGGATTGTGGGATTGCATTGTCAGCGACGGAAACCGATTGTCAAACACCGCAATATCATAGTCTCCCTGGGGCAACTCAGTCGGAAACTGTGGATTTGTCGTGGCGGCTAAGGGATTGTATTCTGGCGGCGGCATAAAGGTGCGGCCCTGACGATGACTTGCATAAGCCACCCATTCTCCCCGCAGAGGATGCCAGCGCAGATGAGGATTTGCCACCACAGGGTCGTGACTCGGACTCGGTGCTTGAATGCTGGGATCGATGGGCGATCGGCTGTACAGGGTCAGCTTTCGGCCATCTGGCTTACACAATTCTTGGGCGTACATCTTTTAGTTGGGTGAAACAGTTGAAGTATGCAATTTTTGCTGCATTACATCTGCCCTCTAAAGTTGTAGATCCAGTCGATCGCTAATAAAAATTTTAGTCGGTGAATAGTCGCTAGATTTCTCATAGTCCCCCTTAAAAGGTCTGCTGTGTACACACACGTCGATCGATCTGTCATTGCTGAGATTCTTCGCCCCCTAAATCCCCCAAAAATGGGGGACTTTGAGCCGTCGTCATGACTTTGGACTTTGGAAATCTTTCCCTTCTCTTTCCTTGGTCAAAGTCTCCCAGAATGGGGGATTTAGGGGGCTGAAGCCGCCTGAAACGAAGCGAGTACACGGTAGCTTAAAAAGTCAGAAACCTGATGTGGAAAGACTTTTGGGAATTCAAAGATATCGTATTGCGATCGACTAGAATTCTTGAATGATCTTAAGTCAGCTTAGGGACAAACTCCCCCCGCGCCTGCTGGAAGTCCTCGACAAATGTCTTCAACCTTAAGAAATCCATCAGCGATCACAGTACTTTTGATATTCGATTTGTCCACAACTTGCGGGTTAGACAACGCAGACGGAATTTCGGCTCCTCCGCTTGTTTTGGTCACAGCGTTTGTTAGTGCTTTGAGATCGGTACCATTGCTCAACGCCGCGACTACTTTTCCAGTTGAGGTGGCGATGTCAATGATCGGCTTGTAGATTGTCATCGTTTGATCACCTGTGAGGATTGCCTGAATGTTAGAAGCATTTGCATCCTGTCCGGTGACCAATACTTTACCGTTGAGATTTTGCGATCGTAAGGCTGCGATCGCGCCCGTAGAGAGAATATCGCTGGCTGCATAAATCGCCTGGACGTTGTTGTTTTCCTGAGTGAGAACGCCGTCAGTCAACGATTGTGCCCTGGTAACATCCCAGTTGGGCGTATATTGATCAAAGACCAAATTCAATTCTTTACTATCAAACAGCGGCTTTAATTTATTCAGCGCACCTTGACGAAATTGCAGCGCATTGTTGTCGGTCTGTGAGCCGTTGAGCAGAACTACATTTGAGCCACGCTTGAGACCATAAGCACCTTTGCGATACTGGTCAATTATGTATTGTCCTTGCAGTTCACCGACGCGCACATTATCAAACGAGACGTAATAGGCCAGACCATCATCTTGAATTAACCGATCGTACGCTACCACAGGCACTCCAGCGTTTTTGGCAGACTGAACGATCGCGGCTGCTTTTTGACTATCTTTTGCGCCCACCACCAGAATACAAGCTCCACGAGTTAGCATTGATTCGGCTTGATTTTGCTGATTGTCGGCATCATTGTTGGCGTTGGCGTATTGAATCTGAACACCCGGCAGTTCTTTAGTAATTTGCTGTTGCAGCAGGGGACGATCGTAGGTTTCCCAGCGCGTTGAGGTGTCTGTTTCGGGGAGCAATAATCCGACGTTTTTGCAGCCTTTTGCAGCCTTAAAAGTGTCTGTGGTCGTTTGGTTTTGGGCAACGGGCGTACTGTTATCTGCGGATGGGTTGTTATTGGCGGGCGTTGAAGCGGTGTTGTTGGTGCAGGCAGCCAGAAATTGCAAAACAGAAAAAACACCCACAACCAAGGCAATGGGACGATTGCTAATCATGGAATATTAAATCCAAAAATGGAGTTGTCAGCGATCGAGAAAACTTTTACAACTGTTGTGAAGTGCGATTGTGCTAACCATTCTGATTGCTAACCATTCTGATTAATGTAGAGAAACGGCTAGAGACAATCTCAATTAACGTCAAATTAAGGAACTTTTTTGCTTCGCTTGCCGCTCCAAAAAGCCTCTCTAACTTCCCCACTACTAACGAACTCTAAACCCGCAAGTCTGGTCTGAAAGTCCCTCAGAATCGGGGAGTAGGGGGCAGAAGCGCTTAACACCAAAGCCAAAACATTCCGTCAGGTTGACATCAAATCAGCGTTGTAAAACTCTCCTCATGTGATCAATTATTGACAATCTCCATTTTTGTAACCTCACCCTTAGAGTAGGTGTTCCTCTACCTTGAGGCCTACCGTGTACACACCAGCCGTTAATTGCTTCGTTTGAATCGGCTTCTGCCCCCTAGATCCCCTACCAGTGAGGGACTTTCAAACCCTGAGAAGTTTCTTTGCATTCTAAAAGCCTTTCTTTCTCAAAGTCCCCCAGAATGGGGGATTTAGGGGGCGAAGCCTCTCGGCAATGACAGAACAATCAACTTGTGTGTAGACGGTAGACCTTGAGGCGGCGCGCTAAACGATGTTAGGTCGGCGTTCTTCTGCTGTCATATCAATCAGAGAATTTTGACCTAAAGTTGCCGCCGCGATCGCTTCAATGGGGATCTTGGGCGTGCGATCAATATACAGCAGCCCATTTGCCTCCTGAAAGGTATCGGTTAGCTGCGTATAGCAAAACCCACTAAACAATTCAACTCGATTGACCACATGCAGCAGGGCATCATAGCGATTCTGCAAATCAGTCGTATTGCTCGATCGGATATATCCCCAGGCTTTGTCAGCTTCGAGCGCTTTAGGCGGCGTGTAGGCGATCCCGCCAAATTCGGTGAGCATAATCGGCTGCCCCTCATGAGGAAACTGATCGAGGGTGAGAATGCGACCACCGGGACGTTGGCGATCGAACAACTCTGGCAGTTTTGCACTCGACTCATAGCGTTTGGCTAACCGCTGAGGCGTTTGATCATAGTCATGAATCGCCAGAATGTCAGTTGTCGTACTTTCCCAACCATCATTACCAATTACTGGACGAGTCGGATCGAGCGTTTTGGTTAAATAGTACAGGGCTTGAACACAGTGACGATGGGCTTCTGTTTCGACCAGGTTGGGCACTCCCCACGATTCGTTAAAGGGCACCCAGGCAACAATGCAGGGATGGCTAAAATCGCGCTCAATCACCTGTGTCCATTCTTCGGTCAGGCGCTTGACAGATTTGCCAGTAAACCGATAAGCACTGGGCATTTCTTCCCAGACCAGCAGCCCCAACGCATCAGCCCAATATAAAAAGCGAGGGTCTTCAATTTTTTGATGCTTTCGCACCCCATTAAAGCCCATCTGCTTGGTCAGTTCGACATCGAGACGCAGAGCCTGATCTGAAGGCGGAGTCAACAAGGTATCTTCCCAATAGCCCTGATCCAGCACCATTCGCATATAGTAAGGACGACCATTGAGCACCAATCGATCGCGTTGAATCGAAAGCGATCGCAGGGCCGTATAGGACTTTACTTCATCAAGCAGTTGGTCGCCGTGCCATAGCTGAATGTCGGCATTGATTAAGGTTGGTTTTTCGGGACTCCAGAGTAATTCGTTGCGGTAGTCGTCTATTCCTGGGTCAGAGAGCGCGATGCGACGATGGGTGTCATGGTTAATGATTTCGTAGCGATCGTTTGCCAACAATCGCCCGTCAACACTGAGTCTGACCCGAAGCTCCAATGCGTCGAGAACCTCACCCGCAACCGAGCCTTCAAATCCGATTTCCCAGCGTTCGAGGTCAGGAGTCCAGCGAATGCGATCGAGGTAAGTGGACGCAACTGACTCAAGCCAGACGGTTTGCCAGATTCCAGTAGTCCGGGGATACCAGATGCTGTGGGGTTCGAGTTGCCAATCTTGCTTGCCTCTGGGCTTTGCCAGGTCATGGGGGTCGTCTTGGGCCCAGACGATAATGTGTTGTACACCTGCCTGTAGTACCGACGTAATATCAAAGCTAAAGGGAGTATATCCGCCTTCGTGAGACCCGACAAAGTGACCATTTACCCACACCCGCGCTGAGTAGTCTACTGCGCCAAAATGGAGTAGGACTCGTTCACGACCTCGCCGCGTGATATCAAATTCGCGCTTGTACCAGCAGCTAGGGTGAAATCCGGTATCACCAATGCCACTGCGGGTCGATTCGGGTGAGAAGGGCACCTCGATCGTGTGTGTCCAGTCGGTGACATCAGCCGGGGTCGTCCAGGTTTCATCGTCATTGTAGGCAAAATCCCAGGTGCCGTTGAGCGTCGTCCAGTTGCCCCGCTGAAGCTGAGGGCGCGGATAGCCTGTTTCAAGCTGTCTCATCATCGCGAGTGCATTAGAATCTGACGGACAACGATCGTCCAAACACTTTCCAAGTAGTTTCATCGTCTCTTCCTTAAGAGGTAGCTCACCATTCCACTGTAGGAACTCGTTAGACATGTTACCTTTCGCAGCAATTCAACTTAACATTTTGTAGAAAATGAGCATAATTGCTGAGGAATATTGAGATCTCTGATTCTCTTTGTCTGAGGGAATTAAACTAACCCCTTTGCGAGTTATTTTGACCGCTATCTCAGTAAAAGAAAGCCATTTTTGTAACAGCCTATTCTGTATTTATTATAACAAATTATATTAACTATTTGGTTTGTAGCTGTTCATTTCGTATCTTACTTTCAGTAGACGCTATTTAAAAAGAATAGTTTCATCATGGGTTCAATCAGTGATCTAAAACGATAAGGATAAACGTCCATGTCAACGTCAGATCGGGCATTTATTAACGATCTACAGGGTATTGTATTAACAGGAAAAACGCTTTCTAAAGAAGCCTTACTACAGTCTTTTCAGTCAAGTTATTCAGCTTCAAAAACAGATTCTTCTAGACTAGAAACTCTCGTTTGTTTTTCACATTTACGTTGGAATTTTGTTTATCAACGACCGCAGCATCTCTTAAGTCGATGTGTTCAAGAATGCCGTGTGTTTTTTGTTGAAGAACCTATCTATGAGTCGGGTAGTACTTGGCAACTTAAAATTACTCAGCAGGACTGTGGTGTTTGGGTGGTCGTGCCTCATTTACCCAAAGGTCTTGGTCAAGAAATGCTAACCGCGATGCAGCGATCGCTGATTGATGAGTTATTTGCAGAGTATGCGATCGAGACTCCGATTCTCTGGTATTACACGCCAATGGCGCTGTCTTTTACAGATCATTTAGAGTCGCTTGCGATCGTTTATGACTGTATGGATCAGCTATCTGCCTTTAAGGGTGCATCACCTGCATTACAAGCCTTTGAACAACAACTCTTCGATCGCGCTGATCTGGTGTTTGCGGGCGGACAGAGTTTATATGAAGCCAAGCAGCAACAACATTCCAATATTCATGCTTTTCCGAGTAGTATTGACGTTCCCCACTTTGCTCAGGCTAGAAGAGAGACGAGTGATCCCGCAGATCAAGCTCTGATTGCTCATCCTCGACTGGGATTTTGTGGCGTAATTGATGAGCGGATGGATCTTGAGCTTTTAAAAGGCATTGCGACAGCCCGCCCTGATTGGCAGCTAATCTTAATTGGCCCTGTGGTAAAGATTGACTGCAAGAGCCTACCAATTGGTTCAAACATTCATTATCTAGGCAGCAAAGTTTACTCAGAGCTACCGACTTATCTTGCAGGCTGGGATGTAGCACTCTTACCGTTTGCCCGCAACGAGTCCACTCGATTTATCAGCCCGACCAAAACTCCAGAATACCTAGCTGCCGGAAAGCCTGTTGTTTCGACTTCGATTCGTGATGTGGTGCGTCCCTATGGGGAGTTGGGGTTAGTTCGTGTGGCTGATACCGTTGAAGGATTTGTAGCAGCGATCGGACAGTCCATGCAAGACTCGCAGACTTCAAACTGGCTGGGTCAAGTGGATGCCTTTCTTGCTCAAACTTCTTGGGACAAAACCTGGATGAGTATGAAGCAACTCATGACAGCCGTGATTACTCAAAAGCAGTCTCAAACAAATTAGACTTCTAATCCTGGTTAGCCTTTTGACGAATAAAGGCCTTGTGCAATTTAGGCTTTAGATTAAGTAGGTTTTTACTTCAAACTAATGTCCAGGTGACACAGGCTCAAAAGACATGACATTACAATAACCCTACAAGGAACTTCAATGTTTGATTATTTAATTGTCGGAGCCGGATTTGCAGGCAGCGTCTTAGCCGAACGATTAGCCAGTCAGTTAGGAAAGAAGGTTTTGATCTGCGATCGTCGCCCTCATATTGCGGGTAATGCTTATGATCACTACAACGATGATGGTATTTTGATTCATCGCTATGGCCCCCATATTTTTCATACAAATTCTCGCGATGTCTTTGAGTACTTATCAAACTTCACCGACTGGCGACGGTATGAACATCGAGTGCTGGCCAGTGTTGATGGTCAATTGGTGCCGATGCCGATTAACCTCGATACGATTAATAAGCTCTACGGGCTAAAGTTAAATTCTTTTGAAGTTGAAGAGTTTTTTGCATCGGTTGCAGAACCCAAAGACTATATTCGCACTTCAGAAGATGTGGTTGTCAGCAAAGTTGGACGAGAACTGTATGAAAAGTTCTTCCGCAACTACACGCGCAAACAGTGGGGGATCGATCCGTCAGAACTTGATAAATCAGTCACCGCCAGGGTGCCGACACGCACCAATCGAGACGATCGCTACTTCACCGATACCTATCAAGCGATGCCGCTCCACGGCTTTACTCGCATGTTTGAAAATCTACTGGTGCATCCCAACATCAGAGTTATGTTGAACACGGATTATCGTGAGATTCAACAAATGATTCCTTATCGCGAGATGATCTACACGGGGCCGATCGATGAATTTTTTGACTACCGTTTTGGCAAACTGCCTTATCGATCGCTCAACTTCAAGCATGAAACGCTAAATACAGTAACGCACCAACCTGCGGCGGTAATCAACTACCCCAACGAACACCTCTACACCAGAGTCACTGAGTTCAAATATCTCACTGGGCAAGAACACAACAAAACCAGCATTGTGTATGAGTTTCCGATGGCCGAGGGTGATCCTTACTATCCGGTTCCTCGTCCTGAGAATGCGGAGCTTTACAAACAGTACAAAACGTTGGCTGATGCGACTCCTAATGTGCATTTTGTCGGACGGTTAGCGACCTATAAGTATTACAACATGGATCAGGTGGTGGCTCAAGCATTGGCGGTCTATGCCAAAATAGCTGATTTGAGCCGCTGGCAACCCCAAGAGCAAAATGGCCGCGTTCTTGCCGCAACCACATAAACACCCGAAGCCACTAGCTCAAGCCTGGTTCCTCCCAAAGGAATCACTCACTATAGGGTGAGCACTTGGTTGACTGACAAAACTCCTGAAGCCCCCGTTTTTTGTAGGTTGGTGTTGAGCAACGCGAAACCCAACAGTCCCCTCTCTCACGTTGGGTTTCACCGAGTTCAACCCAACCTACTGGAAAAGATTTGTCAGTCAATCAGGGGTGAGTACTGTCTGCCTCACGATCGAGACTAGCAGTAGACTTCCTGCACGAATCATAGATGCCCTCCGAAGGCTCTTGCGAAGCTAACATTAATTGCTAAGGATCGTGAATTAAACAACCTGTAATTCTCGCGGTTTCGCTTCGTTTAATTAGACATTTCCAGAAATTAAATTAAGGCAAAGATAGCAGAACAATCAAGTTTTTATTGGAGAAGAGTATTGTTGAGTAAAAGCTTTGAGGTTTTCAAGTCAGATGAGAAACGAATTTTAGACGACCGTCTAAGTTTAAATCTTTTGGTTCTAAACTGACAACATCTGTCTGAAACCCTTGTGGCTTCGTGGAATTTGACCAAGTACGACTAAAAGCAAAATGCTCTCAGAGACAAGTCCAGACTGCCTTCTAAATTTTCGGATAGGTCTATTCGGCTTCTGCCCCCTAAATCCCCCAAATTTGGGGGACTTTGAACCGCGAAACTGCCTTAAATTCTAGAATGTCTGCTTTCTCAAAGTTCCCCAGAATGGGGGATTTAGGGGGCGAAGCAATCAGGCAATCATCGATCTTATTCAATTCACGATCCTAAGTATTCTGAAACGTAGCGATCGATGGGCTTGTGTGTACACGGTAGCTTTTTAAGGGGGGTTGGGCGAAATCTCCAGAGTCTCAGCGATCGGGTGCTTCAAGCGATCAAGATTCAGCAATCAACAGCAGGTTGAATTCTATTTGAATGAGCGAGAAAAAAGTCGTTCCCTAGATAGAAGTTAAGCAATGCCATGAGTCCTTAATCTCGCAGAATACTCTTCTCAAGGCTGGACATGGAAAGCTACGACCTGATTATCATTGGCGCAGGACACAATGCGCTAGTTTGTGCTGCTTACCTACTCAAAGCGGGATACCGTGTTTTATTACTAGAAAAAAATTCCATCCCTGGAGGAGCCGCCACCACAGAAGAATTAATGCCCGATGTTGCCCCTGGTTTCAGGTTTAACCCCTGTGCGATCGACCATCTTTTTATTCACTTAGGGTCAGTTGTTCAAGAATTAGAGTTGAGCAAATATGGGCTGGAGTATCTTTTCTGCGATCCCGTTGTCTTTTGTCCTCATCCTGACGGCAAGTACTTTTTGGCTCATCGCTCTGTCGAAGAAACCTGTGCTGAGATTGCTCGATACAGCCCGCGAGATGCTCAGAAGTATGCTGAGTTTACTGACTTTTGGCAACGGGTCATTAGAATGCTCACGCCACTCTTTAATGCGCCGCCTAAATCGATTGTGGACATGGCGGGTAACTATGACATCAGCAAGCTCAAAGACCTGTTCTCGCTGATGGGGTCGGGTGATCAGACGCTAGACTTCATCCGCACGATGTTTACTAGCCCGTTAGATGTAATTAATGAATACTTTGATTCAGAGTTTCTCAAGGCTCCCCTGGCTCGTCTAGCCGCCGAATTAAGTACGCCACCTTCTCAAAAAAACATGGCTGTGGGGTCGATTATGATGTCTCTGCGCCACAATCCCGGCATGGCTCGCCCCAAAGGAGGAACCGGAGCATTGACAGCCGCGATCGTGCGATGTGTGCAAGATTTGGGGGGCGAAATTAAGACAGACCAGTCGGTAAAAACGGTTTTAGTTGATGAAGGTCGCGCGGTTGGGGTACGGCTTGCCAATGGTCAAGAATATCGGGCAAAAGTTGGCGTTGTGTCTAGTCTGGATGCTCAACGATTGTTTTTGCAGTTGATGGAGCCGGGGGATGTGGATGCTGCGTTGCGCGATCGGATCAGTCGTCGCATCACCAACCACAACGAAGCCATTCTCAAAATTGATTGTGCGCTCTCAGAGGCTCCCCGCTTTGTTAATCACAATCATCGAGATGAGTATCTGATTGGATCTGTGCTGATTGCTGATTCGGTTGCTCAGGTTGAGTTAGCTCATACCGATCCCAATATTGGGCGCATTCCTCTAGAAGATCCGTCGATGTATGTCGTTGTCCCTACTATGCGCGATCCGTCGATGGCTCCAGAGGGCAAACATACCTTGTGGATCGAGTTCTTTGTGCCCTATCAAATTGCAGGTGCAGAAGGCACTGGACTAAAGGGAACAGACTGGACAGAAGAACTCAAAAACAAAGTTGCCGATCGCGTTCTAGATAAGCTGTCCGACTATGCGCCTAATGTCAAATCTAGTATGATTGCCCGTCGTGTCGAAAGTCCGCCAGAGCTAGAAGAACGTATCGGAGTTTTAAAAGGAAACTACTACCATCTGGATATGACCTTTGATCAGATGATGTTCTTTCGTCCGCTGCCAGAGCTTGCTAACTATCGCGCCCCGATCGAGGGATTGTTTCTAACGGGGGCAGGGACTCATCCCGGCGGCTCGATTTCAGGAATCCCCGGCCGCAACTGTGCGCGAGTTATTTTGCAAGACCAGCGTTCTTTATCTCAGGTGTTGTCGAATGCAGGTGATGTGATTCGATCGACTGCAAAATCTCTGACTAACCTGGTGGAGTAGGAGTGTAGCACTGTCATGTCCTTACCAGATCTTTAAACCAGAGATCTTGTTCTAAAGTCCTACCGAATTGGAGGGCAAAAGCTCAGAACATCGAAGTGGAGAATACTTCATTGAACTGACGTTTTTTGATGTCTGCTTGCAGTTGTACAGGTCGATCGCTTCATAAAAACGGCGTTGCTGAATCAGGGGGTGTGCCCCAAAGCGGCGGGAAACCCAAGGTTCAAAGTCCCCAAAGTTTGGGGGATCTAGAGGGCGAAAAGATGGACATTTCCCACAGATCCCTCCAATCAGCAACGCCATCAAAACAACTTGTCTGAACGGTTGTAACCATCCGCAATTCGCCTTTGTCGAAAAGTAACGGCGATCGCGACACCGCGTTGACTCAGTTTCGGTTGGCTTGATGATTCGCGTTGAGGTCTGGCAGCTTGACACTTGCCATCGTGAAGGTTGAGGTTATACTACAGATACTACAACTGGATTTGAGGGCGATCCAAAGTTTGGCTATCCTCAGATCCCGGCTCAACTCATCCACCATGCTGCTGACGATTACTACGACTCACTCACCCGCGACAGATTTGGGCTATCTGCT
Organism: Phormidesmis sp. 146-12; assembly: GCF_052939495.1. NCBI lineage: Bacteria > Bacillati > Cyanobacteriota > Cyanophyceae > Leptolyngbyales > Leptolyngbyaceae > Phormidesmis > Phormidesmis sp. 146-12. The sequence goes on from NZ_JBJPHS010000086.1 coordinate 22,155, forward strand.
GGGCAAGCATCCCGATCGCTTTCAATCGTTCGATCTGTCGTTTGGACGCGCACAGGTTTTTTACCCCGAAGCAACGCCCGATCGCTGCACTGTTGTTCTGTTGTTAGAGATTGATCCCGTTAAATTGGTGCGCGGTCAAGCTACGACATTAGATCAATATGTCAACGATCGCCCCTATGTGGCTTCTTCGTTTATGAGTGTTGCGATCGCTCAAGTGTTTCGCTCGGCACTATCGGGTCAGTGTAAAGATCGTCCTGATCTGACCTCACAGCCAATTCCTCTCTGGGTAAAGCTCTCGGTGCTTCCTTGTCGCGGTGGTCAAGAGTTTTTGCATCGCTTATTTGAGCCGCTGGGATATGTTGTGACGACAACACAGCTTGCATTAGACGAACACTTTCCAGAGTGGGGAAACAGCTTCTACTACAGCGTCGAGCTAGTAACAACAACAACGCTACAAACACTGCTGAGTCATTTGTATGTGTTAGTTCCCGTGTTGGATGAAGATAAACATTATTGGGTTGGGGAAGAAGAAGTCGAGAAACTGCTGCGGCATGGAGAAAGCTGGCTAAGTTCGCATCCTGAAAAAGTGCAAATTACTCAGCGTTATCTCAAGCGACAAAAGCATCTTGCCCAGGCAGCACTCGCCCAATTAAGCTCAGAAGAATCGCCTGAACCCATTAGCTCATACCAGGCTGAAGCCAGTGAGAAACCAATTAGCCTAAATCAAATACGCTATGAAACTGTGATTGATAGCCTCAAACAATTTCATGCAAAACGAGTGATTGATTTGGGTTGCGGAGAAGGAAAACTAGTTGCTCAGTTAGCCAAAGATGTGTTTTTTGAGCAGATTACAGGACTGGATGTTTCGTCTCGATCGCTAGAAATCGCCCAAGAAAAATTAGATCGCCTTTTGATTTCAGAGTCCCAAAAGCAAAGAATTCACCTCTTTCAAGGCGCATTGACCTATCGCGATCGCCGCTTAGAAAATTACGATGCCGCTACCCTGGTCGAAGTTATTGAACACCTCGACGAATCAAGACTTGCCGCATTAGAACGAGTCGTCTTTGAATTTGCCCATCCGCGCATCGTTTTAGTCACAACTCCCAACCGTGAATACAACGTTAAATTTATAACATTAGCAACGGGAATGTTACGCCATCACGATCACCGATTTGAATGGACACGCCAAGAATTTCAAACCTGGGCGACTACAGTTTCTCAACGGTTTGGTTACACAGTCAGTTTCGCGGATATCGGAGCGCTCGATTTAGTCGTAGGTGCCCCGACGCAACTGGCAATTTTTGAAGAGAGCAGCCCATGAACATCACAATTCCTGAACTTTCGTTAGTTACTTTAATCGGGGCTTCTGGCTCTGGAAAATCAACCTTTGCCCATCAGCATTTTTTGCCCACTGAAATAGTCTCATCTGATGTTTGTCGCGGTTTGGTCTCAGACAACCCATTGGATCAATCTGCCACTCAAGATGCATTTGATGTGTTGCATTACGTTGCCGCAAAACGCCTCGATCGAGCACGATTAACCGTCATTGATGCCACCAACACTCAGCCCGCAGACCGCAAACATCTGATTCAACTGGCGCGACGCTATCACTGTCTTCCGATCGCAATTGTATTGAATCTACCGGAGCAGGTGTGCCTTGATCGCAATCATCGTCGCCCCGATCGTCAGTTTGGCGATCATGTGGTTCGTCGCCATATTCAAAACATTCACAGATCCCTCAAAGGACTTCAGCGCGAGGGATTTCGTCAAGTTCATATACTTTCTTCGATCGAGCAAATTGAGTCCGTTGAAATCATCCGTCAACCGCTCTGGAACAACAAAAAACACGAACACGGCCCTTTCGATATTATTGGCGATGTGCATGGCTGCTGTGACGAATTAGAAACACTTTTGCGAACACTGGGATATCAACTTAAAGAACAAACCTATCATCATCCAGAAGATCGGAAAGTGATCTTTTTGGGAGATTTAGTCGATCGCGGCGATCGTATTCTTGACACATTGAATCTGGTGCAAAAAATGGTCGCGGCGGGAAGTGCGCTCTGTGTTCCGGGCAATCACGACTACAAGCTACTTCGCAAGCTCAAAGGTCAAACCGTCAAAGTCAATCATGGCCTCGACAAAACCCTAAAAGAACTCGAATCACTAGAAGAATCTGACCTGCGATCGCTGCAATCTTTTCTCGATTCTCTGGTCAGTCACTATGTGTTAGATCAAGGTCGTCTCGTCGTTGCTCACGCTGGTATGAAACAAGCCTATCAAGGGCGCGGGTCGGCTCAAGTTCGAGAGTTTGCATTGTATGGGGAGACGACTGGAGAAATCGACGAATTTGGGCTGCCTGTGCGCTATAACTGGGCATCGGATTATCGAGGCGAGGCGATCGTCGTGTATGGTCATACGCCTGTCCCGACTCCTGTATGGCTTAATGGCACGATCGACATCGATACGGGCTGTGTGTTTGGCGGCAATCTGACTGCACTACGCTATCCCGAAAAAGAACTGGTTTCGGTTCCCGCTCAAAAGGTTTATTGTGAGCCGATTCGCCCGCTGGTTGCTCAGTCTACTTTGACGCTTCAACAACAGGATGATGACGTTTTAGATATCGCGGATGTCACAGGCAAACGCATGATTACGCCACGCTTACATCGTCCGATTACGATTCGTCCAGAGAATGCGATCGCAGCGTTAGAAGTGATGAGTCGGTTTGCGGCCGATCCCAAGTGGTTGATCTACCTGCCGCCCACGATGTCCCCGGTTGAAACTTCTAAAGAAGCAGGCTTTTTAGAACATCCTGCCGAAGCCTTTGCGTATTATCGCAAGCAGGGAATTACAGAAGTGGTGTGCGAAGAGAAACATATGGGATCGCGGGCAGTTGTGATTGTCTGCAAATCCTCCGACGTTGCACAAGTGCGATTTGGTGTGACAGATAATCGGTTTGGCATTTGCTACACGCGCACCGGACGACCTTTTTTCGACAATCGTTCACTCGAAACGGAATTTTTAGATCGACTGCGATCGACCCTTTCTGCCACTGATTTTTGGGAGGACTTGCAAACCGATTGGGTGTGTCTCGACTGCGAACTCATGCCCTGGTCGGTCAAAGCTCAACAACTTTTGCGACAGCAGTACGCTCCCGTCGGAAGGGCTGCCCAAACTGCCTTGACAGATGCGATCGCGCTCCTAACCCAGGCTAAATCGCGAGGCATCGACGTGCCATTAACCCACTATCAGCAGCGATCGCAGCTTACTCAACAATATTGTCAAGCTTACCGTCGTTACTGTTGGTCAGTGTCCTCGATCGCCGACCTCAAACTCGCCCCCTTTCATCTCCTCGCCACAGAGGGAACGGTTCACACGGACAAATCTCACCTGTGGCATCTCGAACAAATCGCCAAATTCGCTCGATCCGACTCTGATCTTCTTTTAGCAACGGCTGCTCAAATCGTTGATACGACAAATCCTGAAAGCGTCGCAACAGGAATCAACTGGTGGCTTGATCGCACTCAGCAAGGCAGCGAAGGCATGGTAGTAAAGCCACTCGAATTTATTCCTCAATCGCGATCGGTGCAGCCTGCGGTCAAGTGTCGAGGACAAGAGTATCTACGAATCATCTATGGGGCTGAGTATTCGCTTCCTCAAAACCTGGAAAGACTGCGAAAAAGAGGATTATCAGGTAAGCGATCGCTCGCCTTGCGAGAATTTGCCCTGGGACTTGAAGCCCTCGATCGCTTCGTCGCCAAAGAGCCACTCCGCCGCGTGCACGAATGTACATTCGGAGTTTTAGCCCTGGAAACTGAACCGATCGATCCCAGACTCTAAACCTGCCCCATTCCCTAAATCCCCCATTCTGGGAGACTTTGACCAAGGAAAGATTCCCAAAGTTCAAAGCCATGACGACGGCTCAAAGTCCCTCACTTGTGGTAGGGTTGATTTATTCTAGGGAGAGAAAAGCGAACAGCCGATTCCCTCATTA
>NZ_JBJPHS010000087.1:0-26060 GCF_052939495.1 Phormidesmis sp. 146-12
CCCCAAAATTGGGGGACTTTGAACCTTGGGTTTCCCGCCGCTTTGGGGCAATTCGTCCCCTGATTCAGTAACACCGAAAATTCTTTCGTCAACTATCTTTTTTCACCGGAAGCTGTGCCACCCGAAACACAGCCTGATTGCGTCCTTTGTGCTTTGCCTCATACAACCCCGCATCAGCCGCGTTTACCAACATCTCAGGCGACAAACTCGCCTCCGGCACCAGACTCGCCACCCCCATACTCAGGGTCACAAACGGAGAAACCCGCGACCCCACATGATCTAATTGCAGCGCCTGTACCTCAAGCTGAATCGCCCTTGCCACCTGCAACGCTCCTTGAGCATCAGTATTGGGCAACAGCACCACAAACTCCTCTCCTCCATAGCGAGCCGCCAGATCCGTTGGTCGTTTTACCGCTTGCTGAATCGCATCTGCAACCCGCCGCAAACAGTCATCGCCCTTGGGATGCCCATAGGTATCGTTGTACCGCTTAAAGTAATCGACATCGCAGATGATCAGCGCCAGAGACCCTTGAGATCGCAGCGATCGTGACCATTCTCGCTCTAGCCACTCATTAAACGTGCGTCGGTTAGCCAATCGGGTCAACTCATCCTGACTCGACAAAATACTCAAACGCTGGGCCTCAGCCGCCGTCATCACCGTTGCGGATGTAAGAATCGCGATCGACGCAGGCACCACAGGCACCCACCAGCCCACAATCAGCAACCCATAGCTCAACGCAACCACTCCCGACATCAGCAATAGCGTGAAGGCAATTTTGTGGGGACGAGCAACCTGACGAGCGTTGATCCAAAACCCGACATAAGCAACCAGCACAATCAACAACCATTCCGCCCACTTGGGCAACACTTGCATCAGCGGTCGATCGTCTAAAACAGCGCTAATAATCTGACTGGTGACATTGGCATGAAGCTCAACACCCGACATTGGCTCAGGGCTGGAGCCAGACGCACTGCTATAGGACGTAAAAAACACATCCGAATCGCCAACTGAGGTATTGCCAATCATCACAATCCGATCTTTGAGCAATAGATCAGGAATGCGGTCTTCTAGAATGTCGATCGCCGAAATCATGCGAAATTTGCCCGTTCTCCCCCGTGGGTTGAGCAAAATTTGATAGCCTCCCGCATCTGCGTTGACATAGCCTCCATCGTGCTGCGTCAAGCTCGGAAAGGTGACAGTCTGTAGCTTGAGTACAGGAGATGGGAGATCTGGGTTGATGCCTTTAGCTTCTAGATAATTTAAGGCCAGCCGCAGCCCAAACGACTCGATCGCCGTCGGCCCCTCGGCACTAGGATAAAGCAACCCCCGCCGCACCCGTCCGTCAAAATCGACAACCACATCACTTGCAGAAATGCGATCGTCGTCAATCAACACCCGATTGCCTGCCACCGCCGCACCTTGCTGGTCACCGATAATTTTGGCAATGCCAATCAAGTTAGGAGTCGTTTTGAAGACTTGGAGCAGTTCGGGGTGTCCGGGTGGCGTGGGCAGGCTGCGAAAAAAGTCTAGACCGATGACGCGGGGCTGTTGCGCTCGAATTCGCTTCAGCAATTTAGCCATCACCTGGTCAGAAATTTGAGAACTGCCTAACGCGCGCAAATCCGTTTCGCCAAAGCCCACAATCACAATGCGATCGTCGTCCGGTTCAGGAGGTCTCAGTTGCAGGAGGCGATCGTAGGCGGCGAGTTCCCAGAGTTGGAAGATGCCCAGCGCCCGCAGCAAAACAATACAGCTTGCCGTGGTGATGCCTGAGAGCCAAAACGCTCGCGTCATGAAACTTTTTGACCCTCGATCGCTAACAGATGGACAACGGTGAGACTAACTGAGTGTAAGAGCATTGACGTGACGGTTTTTAAAGATACAGACGATTAGAGAAAAAACTTGATCAGAGCGAGTCACAACGTTTGTTTGGGTAGACCCAAAAGCCTAGTAAGAGTCAGCTTAATTATGGTTTGAAGGAAATTCTCAGCCAGGTCAGAAGCTGTGTGCTTTTTGAAGATTTAATATAAGGGGGATTACTGAGACTTCTAGATTAACAGTTTAGCGAAGAATTTAAAAGTAGCCAGACCAAACCAGCAACTCAATCCTTTATAATCATCCATACCTCGCAAACGACTTCAAGAATCCACCTTTTGCCCCAATGTTGTCAGAATAAAGCATCTCCAGCACAACGTGAAGAGACAGACTCAGCTATACGGATACTGGTTCGTAGCTTTTGCAATCAGTACAAAGACTTAGAAATTGAGATCGTTTTCTATCCGATCGTGCCCTCAATCACTCAGAAACTGCTGCTCTACTCCGAGTTAACCCATCAGTTAACCCATCAAAATATTCTCTACCGCTAACGAAATCTTTTGGTAGCACTTGCCACTCGCTGCTGAACCAACCACACATTTCTTAAAAAATCGCAACGCATGATCACTCAAAGTTGGGCAGTTTTTTTGCTTGGTTTGTGCATTTTTGGTTCGCTACCCCTAAAAACGCTGGCGCAGATCCAACCCGCGGCCGACGGTACACGCACGATCGTCACGCCCCAGGGCGACCAATTCAATATCAAGGGGGGTACTCAGACGGGGAATACCTTGTTTCATAGCTTCGATCGCTTCAATCTCACCGCTGATCAGGCTGCCATTTTTCGATCCGATCCGAGCATCCGCAACATTCTCAGTCGGGTGACCGGGGGCGATGCCTCAATCATTAATGGGCTGATTCAGATAACAGGCGGCAACGCTAACCTGTATTTGATGAATCCAGCGGGGGTGTTGTTTGGGGCGAGTGCTCGATTAGATGTGCCTGCTGCGTTTGGGGTGACGACTGCGAATGGGATTGGGTTTGGCAATGGGCGGTGGTTTTGGGCAACGGGAGCCAATGACTATGCTAGGTTGGGGGGCACTCCGATCGAGTTTGCCTTTCTCACACCGCAGTCGGGCAGCATTTTTAACGCAGGTCAACTCATTGTCAAACCGGGACAGTCGCTCACGCTACTAGGAGGCAGTGTTTTAAATACAGGAACTCTGAGTGCTCCAGGGGGTGACATTACGATCGCAGCCATTCCTGGAGAAGCGCGCGTCCGCATTAGTCAAGTGGGGAGTTTGCTGAGTGTAGAATTGCCGTTAGCCAATCAGGGAGAATCACCGCCCACAACACTGCCAAAATCGCTGCCTCAACTCCTCGCCGGAGGAGCGCTCAACGATGCCACCGGAGTGGTCATTGAGAATGGACTGATCAAGCTGACCAGTTCTCCCGCTTTGAGTCACCCGCAAGGAATCATTCTCCAGCCCGGAACAGCGATTATCAGCGGACAGGTTTTGACTCATTCCGCGACGGCCGGGCCCTCCCAGATCACCCTGCTGGGTGACAAAATTGCACTGGTCGATACCACCCTCAACGCTTCTGGAATAACGGGGGGAACAATTCGCATCGGAGGAGACTATCAGGGACAAGGAATACTGCCGCGATCGCAGTTTGTTTTTGGCAATGACAAGACGCAGATCAGCGCTGAGGGTCTCAATGGAGGCGGTACGATCGTCCTCTGGGCTGACCAGACAATGCGCTTTTATGGCACACTCACCGCACCGGGAGGGCAGGTCGAAACGTCTGGGAAAGAGCGCCTCGATATAACGGGTGCCCGCGTCCAGGCAAACACTTGGCTACTTGATCCTGCTGACATCAACATTGTGGCAGGTGGAACCGGAGCTTTCGCAGGCGGAATCTTTGATCCAGTCACGAATACCACGATCGATCCGACTACTATTGCAGTGGCGATCGACAACGGAACCAATGTCACGATTACAACCACTAGCGGAACGGGCGGCAACGGTGACATTACTTTGACGGACTCGATCAATCAAACGGGAGGCGGAACGGCTTCACTCTCGCTGATTGGACGACGTTTTTTGCAAAATGACAACGCTACAATTAATCTCAATAGCACAGGAAGTTTGTCGTTTAATCTCAATCAAGTTAATCCAGAAGCAACGCCGCCCACAAGCTCGATTCAATCTGCGATCGCCGCCATTGGCAACGTCTCCGGTAGTCGAACGATTAACCTCTCAGCAGGCAGCTATACCGGAAATACAACGATCAACGTGAATAAATCTGTACTCATTCGCGGAACCAATCGCTTGAACACTTCGATTAGCGGAGGAGGAACGGTTCGCATTCTACAAATTGCACCGGAAGCAGTCGTAGGCTTAAGTGATCTGACAATCACTGGAGGGAATGCGATAGCTGGATCAGGTGGCGGAATTTTGAACGCAGGTAATTTGATCATTAACAACAGCACGATTACTAACAATACCACCGGAGAAAGCGGCGGCGGCGTTTACAATGTAGGAGATTTGACGATTCGTAACGCCAACATTTCTAACAACACGGCAGCGATTCATGGCGGCGGTCTCGATACTTCTGAAGGCAACGCTACGGTGAACGACAGCACCTTTACCAATAACATCGCTGCCATTGACGGCGGCGGCATCAGAATCTCAGGATCAGAAGTCACGCTAACCATTACCAATAGCCAATTTTTGAACAACACAGCCGGATTTGGGGGCGCGATCGAAGCCTCCCTAAACAGCTTGACCACCATCACAGGCACCACGATCGACCGCAACACCGCAACGGTCAACGGTGGAGGCATTCAAAACGACGACCAAAGCACCCTGATTCTCACCAACAGCAGTCTCTCCAATAATCGTGCCGATCGCGATGGAGGCGGACTGTTTGGGCGAGGCAATTTTACGATCGTCAACAGCACCCTATCCAACAACACGGCTGCCCGTAATGGAGGCGGCATTGCTCGATCAAATCCATCCAACACGACCACCCTTCTCAACAGCACCATCGCCAGCAATCAAGCAGGACTGGAAGGCGGGGGAATTTATGCAGAACCGAATGCGACCGCGACCGTCCTTCGCAACACGATCGTCGCCACCAACGCCAACCCCAATTCGCCGGATGTTCGAGGCAACTTTAACGATCAGGGCAATAATTTAATCGGCATCACAAACGGCAGTACAGGCTTTACTCGCAGCCCGCTAGTCGGCACCGCCACCAACCCGATCGATCCCAAACTTGCCCCCTTGACCCAGAGCGGAACGGTACAAATTCGGGCGTTACAAGTGGGCAGTCCCGCGATCGATGCAGGCAGTAATCTCGATGCCCCTACAACCGATCAGCAAGGTTCAATCCGAATTGTCAGCGGCACGATCGACATCGGCGCAGTTGAGTCAAATTTTGCCGCCGATCCCGTCAGTCCCGATCCGATCAGTGCCCCAAAAATTAATCCGACTGATCTGACGATCGTGCCTCCAGCGCTGTCATCCCTTGCCCAGTTTTCTCAACCCAATCAGGGCATTATCCGTTTAGAGCAATCTTTAAACCGAGACTTTGAGCAATACTTTGGCTTGACGAATTCCTCTCCAGTGAGCACCGCAGACATTCAAAATACGCTGACTCAAGTACAGCAGCAAAAGGGCATTCGGACGGGCATTATTTACGCCATGTTTGTGCCGCGATCGACTCCCCCCGCGCCGCCCACAGGAGAACCTAAAGAGGGGGAGTCAATCTTCCCCCTGCTGCGCCCTCAAAAACGGGACGACGATCGTCTAGATTTGATTTTGATCACCGCCACAGGTCAAGCCATCCGCTATTCCACTACGGCTGATCGCGCGCAGGTCACTCAGCAGGCAAAACTCTTTCGACTGGCGGCTTCTGACGCAGAAGATCCCAATGGATATGTTGCCCTGTCCAAACAGCTTTATGGCTGGCTTTTACAACCTCTCGAACCTCAGTTAAAAAAAGCCCGCATTGTCAGTCTGATCTACTGCCTGGATGAAGGATTGCGAACCGTCCCGATCGCCGCCCTCTCTGACGAAACTGGCTTTGTCATTAGCCGCTACGCCGTCTCAGTCACCCCCAGCATGTCTTTAATCGATCGCAGACTGACCCAGCTAACCGGGCAAACCCTTTTGGCTATGGGAGCCGATCGCTTTCAGGCTCTCGACCCGCTTCCTGCTGTCCCCACCGAACTCAACCTCATCAGCCAACAGCTTTGGAGAGGCAAACGGTTTCTCAATCAAGACTTTACTTTGGCAACCCTGATCGCCCAAAAACAGCAGTTTAATCCTGGAATTTTGCACCTTGCCACCCATGCCCAATTCAACGCGGGTGCCCCCGATCGCTCCTACATTCAGCTTTGGGACACCCAGATTCGATTTAGCCAACTGCGATCGCTACAACTCGATAAGCCGCCGATCGATCTGCTGGTCTTGAGCGCTTGTGCCACTGCTGTCGGTAGCCCGGATGCCGAATTAGGATTTGCGGGATTGGCCGCCGCTTCGGGGGTGCGATCGATCCTCGGCAGCCTGTGGGATGTCTCTGATATCGGCACCCTCGCCCTGATGAGCGAATTTTATACCGAACTGAGAACTGCCCCCACCCGTGTCGAAGCCCTCCGCCGCGCACAACTGTCACTCCTCACGGGCAAAGTCCGAATCGAGAATGGTAGCCTGATTACATCCCAGGGTAAATTTTCGCTCCCAGCTAATCTGACTCCTGCTAAGACGATCGCCTTCATCCATCCTTTCTACTGGTCAGCCTTCACACTCGTTGGCAACCCGTGGTAAACCCTTAGATCTAACAAATCAGTTGAGGAAACTCATCTGGTCATGCCCCCGTCGCTGATCCCCAACCCTCCGGATTCTTGCCAAGAAACTTTGTAGAACTCAATCATGTGAGTTTGATGCCGTTAAGCCTTGATGTTTTGCGCTTTCTCCAGTCCCTGATCAAATCGGGAATCCAGGAGACTTCTCAGGAGACTTCTCAAAGGTGCAACCCTGGCAAAAACTCTGTCGGATTCACCTCAAATCGACGATCGATGCCCGGCTAAAAGTGTCCCCGCCTAAAGTGATTTCAGATCATTTGAGCCTCTCGGTCAATTCTAATGAGCTTTCTGCCAACTGCCCCCGTTGTGCCATTCTCCGATCGGAGCGTGACAGACGGGGTTTGTTGTTAAAGGGAGCATTAGAGCGCGACCTGTTTTAGACCCGTGAATCCCGTGTATTCCCATCGCACAGATACTCAGAACCATGTCAAACCTCAGATTGCTCCATGCCGTGACGTTGGCTGCGATCAGTTTCTGCTCGATCGTTGTCCTTCCGTCCGATCTCACGGTTCGTCCTTTAGAAATTGGCTCTCCCGCATCGGCTCAAACTCGTCGAGTCCGCTGGACACCCAATCGCAAGCTTGGCAGCGTTCGCAGTACCCTTTCTGGCGGCAGACGAGGACAGGAAATTGTCACTTGTAATAACAACTCCTCTAAGCCCACAGCTCTGACGCTGCTCGTTCCCGACACGGCCGAAGGACTGGTCACCACCGCCAGCAATCCCAGCTTTTTTTGGCACATTGAGACTCCCAAAACGGTGTCAATGAAGTTTGTGCTGTCTGATCCGGCTGTTGCCCAACCTGTCTTTGTCAAAGAGTTGCAGTCTACCAAGTCGGGCATTGTCCAGGTTGATCTTCCGACCAAAAAGCCGCTCAAGATTGGCACGCAATATCGTTGGACGGTCTTAGTCACCTGTAAAGCAGGCGGCACGAGTGAAATCTACGCCAGAAGCTTTATTCAACGGGTAAACAATCCCTTGCTACAGCGCCAAATTCGAGGCAAATCCAATCTCGAAAAAGCGGTCGCCTTTGCCGCCGATGGAATCTGGTACGATGCCCTGGATGCGCTGCTAGAGGCTTACCAAAAAGATCCCAAAAACGCCTATCTGCGATCGGAACTCAAGTCTCTCCTCACCCAGGTGGGCAGCAAACCGATTTTGCAAGTCGCCGATCGAGGACTCTAAAAGGATTGCTCATAAAACAAAGGCTAACGAATGCTAGTAGCTTCGCAAGTGCCTTCGGCAACGCGCCTAAAAGAACAAAGTCTGCCTTCGTAGACTAGACCGATTCAGGCTTTACTAATCGGCATTAATCCGCGAAACGATTTTGTTCTCGTCACTGCGGTTTGAACCGCCAAGCTTGACCAAATTGACGTTAAAAGAATTTCGGTCGATCGTCCCCTCGCTGTCTAGCATGAGAATGGACAATATGAGGCGGAACGATGGTGCGACTCAAAATTTGGCAATGGGCAGTGTTGGGGCTTCCGATCGCCCTGGTCTTTGGCTTTTTGCTCCTAAGTGCCGGATTTCAGATTCACGAGTGGGGTCTTAGCTGGATCTGGGCCGTCTTTGGGGTCGTCTTTGTAGGCTGGCGCTGGCTTTTGGTGAAATGGACACGTCCCGCCCTGGCTCAAGTCGAAGCGATCGTCACCGAACTGGCCGCCGAGCAAGCAGACATTCCCACCAGCGCTTCTGCCACCGTTTCGAGCCAGCAAGCCGATGCTGCACTGCAAAAAATCCTGCAAGAAACCCGCAGCGATCCGCCCCTCTGGGAAGACTGGAACATCTTCTGGCAGCGCTGTTTACAGCTTATTAGCGCGATCGCCCAAATCTACTACCCCCAGACCAAACAGCCCTTACTCAATATCTACATTCCCCAGGCCTATCGACTGCTACGCGGCACAGTGGATGATTTGGATCAGTGGATGCAGCGATTGGGGCCGGTTCTCAACCAAGTGACGATCGGACAAGCCTATCAAGCCTACGAAATCTACCAGAAGCTAGAACCCTCTGCCCGCAAAGTCTGGCGAGCCTGGAACTGGGCCCAATGGTTGCTCAACCCCGCCGCCGCCGTCGCCCGCACAGCCACCCAACGCACCAGCGATCGCGCCACCCAGGAGCTATTAGGCAACCTCAACCAACTGCTACGAGAAGCAGCCTTGAGAAACTTAAGCAGACAAGCGATCACACTCTATAGCGGCAGTGCCAGCCCCGGTCTAGAAACCGTCACCCCGGCTCAACCTGCTCTGCCAAAAGCCCAAACCCAAACGCTGCGCGAGATTCTCTCTCAAACCAAGTCACCCGAAGCAATCGCCCAACAGCCTGTCAATTTGCTGCTCGTCGGTCGCACCGGAGCCGGAAAAAGTAGCCTGATCAACACCCTGTTTGTCGAAGCTCAAGCTCAAGTGGATGCTCTACCCAGCACCGATCGCCTGCAAGATTATCGCTGGCAAACCTCCACCGGAGAGGCGCTAACCTTATGGGACACGCCTGGCTACGAGCAGATCAACCGGGGCGAATTGCGAGATCAGGTGATCGACCATGCCGCCCATGCAGATGTGGTGTTGCTGCTTACGCCCGCGCTTGATCCGGCTTTGCAAATGGATCTCGACTTTCTCAAAGATCTCAAAGCTGAAGTCAAAGATTTACCGACTCTGGCGATCGTCACCCAGGTCGATCGATTGCGGCCGATTCGGGAGTGGCAGCCTCCTTATGACTGGCGATCGGGCGATCGTCCCAAAGAAATCTCCATTCGAGAGGCGACGGAGTATCGATCGGGCGTGTTTCAGGAAACCTGTTCGCTGGTGTTGCCATTGGTGACGGGGGGCGATCGTCGTCAGGCTTGGGGAGTCGAAGCGTTGTCGGTCGCGCTGTTGGATCTGATCGATCCCGCCAAACAGTTGCGGCTGGCCCGATTTTTGAGAAATTTGGATGCCCGGACAATCGCCGCTGCCCGATTGATCGATCGCTATACCTTCCAGATGACCACCACGCAGGGGTTGGCCGCTTTTCTCAAAAGTCCTATTCTCAGCTTTATTTCCACGCTCACGACAGGTTCACCCAGTTTGGCGCTGATGCTGGCTGAGAAGATTCCGATCGAGCAGTTGCCTGTTGTGATTGGCAAACTTCAACTTGCTTACGAGTTGTTTAATCTGCTGACCGCTCAAGAACTCAATCCGCCGACCTTTGATCTGATGTCCTTTTGGGGGTTGTTGCTAGAAAACTCTGCATCGCCCGACAAAAACGCCTGGGCTTTTGGTCACGCTCTAACGGAATATTGGACGCAGCCACTCACTCCAGACCAGCTTCAGGCTCGATTTGAGTACTATTTGCAAGTGGCACAGACCACCTAGAGACTGAAAGTCCCCCAGAATTGGCAGGTTGGGAGCACAAGCACCAATAGCGAAGCGAAAAAACGGCATCAAATTCACAGTCTCGAATCCACATTAATGAGAAGAGAGATTGCTTTTCTTTACCTTTAATGGACGATCGCTCGACTCCTGGGCTGCACCAAAATGCTATAAAAGGTTGCGTGACAGAGCGGCTGATTTGGGCAAACTAAGTTTTAGCCGTCGGATAGTCACCTTAAACAAACTCTTAGATTGATGAAATAGGTAGTATTTAGCATGACGATCGAGCAACTTCAGCCCGCCCCGATGCAGCAAGTCGGAGTTTACGTTCCTTACTATCCCCAGGCTAGTAAGAAGCAACTTCTACCCTATGCGATTAGCCTCTACCAAAAAGGCGCATTAGAAGGTCAGCGAAAAATTGAGGGGGCTGAAAGCATCCCATTTATTGCAACCTGGAATGTGTCTACGCTTCCGGCTGACCTCTGTCGCTGTCGTCTGCAATTTGATGGCAACGCTGAATTGAGCTACGAAATCATGATGGCCAATTTTGAGTTTGTCGATTTCTTGATCGAAGTTGTGATGAATTTTCGCCGCACTCGTCTGGCCGATTTTTCTCAATCCTTTTATCGCAAGCTGCTTAAGCTAGAAGACTAACTTCATCAATTTATGATTTGCGCTGTAGGAGTGTGATTTTTTTTGCTTTTGCAGCAATCTTTATACGTAGAATTCCCTCTTATAAATTTAAAATAAGCAGGAAGCGATCTCTGTGAGTTACCCACAAGGGGTCGCTCATTCTTCAGGGATCATCGCCGCGTCCTTTTTACAATTCAGCATGACGATCGAGCAGTTACAGCCTGCTTCTATTCAGCAAGTAGGGCTTTATTTGCCTTACTACCCAGTTAACAAAAAGAAAGTCTTGCCCGATGCCCTTTCGCTACACCAGACGGGAGCGATCGAAGGCAAACGCAACATCGAAGGAGCCTCAGACATTCCCTTTATCGCTACCTGGAATGTCTCACCTTTACCTGCGGATCTGTGTCTCTGTCGGATTCAGTTTGATGGCAAAGCCGAATTGAGCTACGAGATCACAATGGAAAACTTCAAATTTGTTGATTTTTTGATCGAGGTGCTGATGCAATACAGACAAAGCAATGGGCAGATTACAGACTTTTCGCGATCGTTTTACCGCAAGCTCCTGCGCTTTGAAGATTAAGCTCTGATGAAAGGGCTTTTTGAGGCTGTTTTTTTGTGATAGATTTTTGCAATCCAAACATTGTGTCCCCTCAATGAAACCGCCAGCGTTGAGAATCAGGTTCGACAAAACGGTGCGCTTTACCCACAGCCCCCTTGCGATCGCGAGTTTGACTTTTCTCAGCTTGATTTTGACACAGGTTTCTTCTTCCCAATCCCAGGGTGCACCTCCAAAACCACAAGCCAGCGCTGCGCTAGAACAGGGATTTGTTTCGCGATCGCAGGGGGATGCGGTCAATGCTTACGCCGCCTTTGAGCAAGCAATCCGGCTGTCTCCAAACTATGCCGAAGCTTATGTAGCCAAAGCTGGTCTTTTGTTTAAGCAGGGCCGCTCGATCGAAGCGATCGCCGCCTACGACCAAGCCCTCAACTTGAACCCCAACCTCGTCGCTGCCTATCTAGGAAAAGGACAAGCCCTGGCCCGACAAGGCAAACGCAACGAAGCCAGAGAACTTTTAAGATCCGCCGAAGGCACCTTCCAATCTAAGGGCGACACTCAGCAAGCAAAAATCATTCGGCATTTACTGCCAAAGCTTTAAGGCGAATTCAATGAAAACGCACCAGTGAGACAGGCGACTTCTGAGAAGTTCGACGAAGTTTTTTCGCTGCGGTATTCAGCACTTCTGCCCGCAAGCTGCCAATTTTGGAGGATCTTCGCCCAGATTTTGGCTTCTTTCATCCTTCATCCCTCCAAAGCGGGTAGTTCTTCCAGGATCATGAATCGGACGTGATTGAGCGCCAGATCACCGATCGACAAATCAAACAAATCACCCACCGGAACACCGCCACTTCTCAGCGACTCAAATGTGATCCCTTTGCCGATTTCTGCATGAAACCAGGGCAACCCCATAAAAAAGCGAGTGGGATAAGGGCCGCGATCGATAATATCGTCCGGGTTTGACTCCATTGGCAGCCAGCCAAATCCAGGCACGTAAAACTCAATCCACACATGGTTATAGTCTGGTTCTAGAGGAATGCGCTGACGTTCGGGGTAGGGCGGACATTTGTAGCGGCCCACCGTCCGGCAGGCAATGCCATTGAGTCGAGCCAGTGCCAGCAAAACGCCCACATATTCGCCACAGGAACCAACGCCCCGCTCAATTACAACATCTGGAGAATCAATGTGAGGCTTGATCCCATAAGAGAGGCGATCGTAGACGTAGTTGCGAATTTTGAGAATCTTCCGCAGCAGGTTGGTTTCGGTGCCGATCGCTTCTTTGGCCGCCGCTTGAATAATGGGCGTGTCCATTGCTAGTTCGTCATCGTCGATCAGATACTGGGCTTGATATTCAGGCGGGAGATCGGGCGCTTTGTAAACATCTTCTGGCGAGAGTTGGTACTTGATCCCGCGCACTTCTAGCAGCGCTTTCCAGCCAAAAATGTGGCGTTCGTCAGACTTGAGCGAGTCAAACTTAAAGACGGCGACCCGCTGACCCGCCTGAACTTCTTCGGTAAAGGGAATGCCGATCGCTTCGACCGATCGCACCGTTTGCCGATGAGTTTCTGCGGGGAGCGCAATTCGCCATTCCAGATCTTCCAGGCTCACTTCGTCAAGCGGCAGTAATTCTTCGACATAAGACATCTCGACCAGATAGCCATTTGACAGCGCGTATCGACCTTGTTTGTCGTAGCGAAACTGAAGCGGATGAATGAACGTGCGATCGCGATAGGCCAATTCGTGGCTGGGATCTTCGTTGGGATTGTCTCGAATGTAAACCTCTTCGCTGGCGTAGGAGACAAATAAAATCGGGTTTCCAGTCGTGGGATCAGTGACAAACGCCAATCCAGTCGGACTTTCAAACGGGGTCAATACGCTGAAGTTGAGTTCTCCGGTGGCGCGATCGAGACAATACACCGTCTGCTCAGTGCGATCGCACAGCCAGAGTTCTTCATCGCGCACAGTCAGATTCGTCGCACCCACTCCAGGTAGCGGAAACTGGGTGATCTTGAGTTTGGTGTCTCGCTGGTAGATCGAGATGTAGCCCAGCTTTTGAGAAGTCACGTAGACGGTAGACTGCCAAACGCCCACCCCATCGACGGCATAAGGCAACGTGACAAACAATCGAGGTGTGAGATCGTCAAAGCTGCAAAAGTAGACGCTATTTTCTAACGCAAACCAGATGGTGTCCTCCGCAACCGCCAACCCAGTCGCATCAACAAATTGCTCAGTATTACAAGCGTTGACGATCGTCGTATTGTCGGTAGCCGGATCAATCTGCGTCAAAAAACCGCGAATAGAATCGATTGCCAACAGTCGATCGCGCCAGACGGCCAATCCATTGAGGGCGTAAACAGCGATCGGGCGAATCGTTCTCATCGGGATCGAGTGAGGAGCGGTATGAGGAGGGAACTGGTCGTGAGAGATGCCGAGATTAAGCATCGGAATTTAATGTAATCCGTAAATACGAATGATCATAAACATAACTGTCAATTGATCAATGTATCTAGAGAGGCGCTCTGCAAAAATAGCATGGTTAGAAAAATTAAGTTTGTGCGCGATCGCCCATTCTCCAGCCTCAAAAGCAAAAGGAATCATCAGGAATCATTTAGGTTGTGCCTTTAGATAGACTTCACCTTTAGAGAAGCCCTCTATGCTAAGAAGTGTAAAGCTAAGAAATGTGAAGCCCACAGGAGCATTCCCATGAAATCTACCACTAGCACCGATTTACCTCCCGTTTCGACTGCATACAACGGCAAAGACCGTAACGCTTTTCTGTTTGGTTGGAGTCCTCAAGCCGAGCTTTGGAACGGTCGCCTGGCAATGATTGGCTTTTTGGCTTACCTGGTCTGGGATCTGGCTGGTTTTAGTGTGGTGCGTGACGTGTTGAACCTGGTTAAGTAGTCCGTTGGCAAACGTGGATTAACAGTCAGTCAAAAAGTGGGAATGGTTTGCAGAAAGCAGGCTGTTCCTATTTTTTTGACGACTTTAGAAAGATAAGGCTAGCAAATGCTGTTAAGTGCCTTCGGCAACGCACCCATGAGAACGAATGCCTTTTCTGGGACGTTTTTGACTCAAAAATTTAAAGCAGATCTCTACCTTTAGTGGGATAGTTCAAAATGGTGAGATTGACAAATCCTGGAGAAGGTTATGGCTCAGATTATTGCGTTGGCAGCCTTTGTTGCCCTGGTCGGTGGGGCGATTTTTGGCTATTCGCGCTTTGAGAAAAAGAATAAGCAAGCGCAAGTAGTCGAGCGAGTTCAGACTTCTTTGCCCCCATCTCTGCCACCAGCCCTGCCAGTTGCGACGGTTGAGAAGCCGCAATCGTCCTATCAGTCGCCACCGATCGCCGACCCGTGGGAAGTCGAAGAAACGGTCTCAGACCCAACTCCCGAACCGATGATCGAAGCAGAAGAAAGCCGTCGATCGTCTGTTGAAGACATCAGTTTGCCTCCAGCGATTCACGATCCGCGCCGTCCTCAAAGTGCCAGCTTAGAGAATGTCAGCCAGGAGGTTTTGGCCTGGGGTCGCTCAAAACAACTCAAACATTTGCCCAAATTGATTCAATACACTCGACATTCGAGTCCTGTGATTCGCGGATATGCAGCAATGGCGATCGGCGAAATTGTCTCTCCCCACAGGGTCACAACCGAGGTAGAAAAAGTGATCCCAATTTTAGGCAAGCTGACTCAGGATTCTAGTATGCAGGTGAGACTGTTTGCTATCAAAGCGTTAGGCTCGATTCAGTCAGAAAAAGGGTTGCCCTATCTGCAAAAGGCGCTAGTAAGTTCGTCGGGCAGTGTGATGCAAGCCGCCAACGCCGCCATTCAAAAGTTAAAGCTCAACTATGGAATTGTGGCCGTCAAGCCAATCAGGAAGATTCATAAGTAACGAATTTGCGAGCTTTCATCCCTCATCCCTCATCCCTCATCCCTCATCCCTAATTATCCTCTCGCCCATTTCCCATCTCGCCTAGAGCCGCGACGATCGCTTCAGCTTCTCCACTAATGCGCCACAGCGTACGGCTGGACTCTTTGCTAACGAGTTCGTACTCTCCTTTAAAAGCCTCGATCAGACTGGGAATCGCCGACTTAGCCTCTGGGCCAATACAACCCAGCGCATAGGCTGCCACCCAGCGAACCTGCCAATCTTCATCTTTGAGTGCCGCCGTCAACGCGGGAATGGCCCCTCTCGCGGTCGCATTAAAACTAGCCAACACCCAGGCCGCCGTACTGCGGACATAAGCAGGCTTTGATTCTAAAGCACCAATCAACGCAGGAATGGCCATCGTGCCCAACTTGCCCAAACTCGCGATCGCTTCTCCACTCACCCGGCGATCGTCATCTCGCAACCGTTCGATTAGGGCTGGAATGGCAGTTCTCGCTTCGGGGCCGATTTGTCCGATCGCTCTCGCCACTTCTCGCCGAATTCGCCAGTCTCGGTCTTGAAATTCTCGAATCAGAGCAGGCAAAACCGCTTTGGTCGCTGGCCCCAGTTCTCCCAATTCACGAATGGCATCCAGTCTCAGCAGCGTGTCCCCGGTTGAGAGTTGAGGAGCAAGACGGCGCATTCGCTGGTCAACCTGAGCTTTTCGCAGGGTTTCGGCACTCAGCCCGACTCGTTTGCCCAATTCTTCTAACACATAGTCGGGCACGTCAGTTTCTTCGGCGCGCGTCAAACAACAATCTCGCATCGCTAATAGGAAGCCCTGAATGCTTTCGGGGGCACCGGGCATCGAGTCCGCCAGCAGCAGCCAGTCGTCCCAGAGGGGTTTTTGGTTGGTGTAAAGCTCGACTAAATGTAAGGCTGCGAGACATTCGGCCAACGGATCAAGGGCAAAACAGATCTGATCCTGAGCGGGCCCGATCGCCTGAATCACCCGCAGTCGTTTTTCTAGGTGTTTGAGTCGCGCTTTGACCGCTTCACTATCGGCACCTGTAGCGGCTTCCAGTTCTGCCAGAATGGTATCTCGCTTGGCAGGCGCGGGATGGTAGTACTGTTTCAAGCATTCCCAGGCGATAATTTTGGCATCTTCATGAACGGTGAGATTGTCAGGTTCGTCTGGCGTGGCATCCCGATTTAACTCATTTAAATAACTGAGCATCAGATCGGGGATGTTATCTGGCAGATTTTCTTCGGCAACGTCTTCTTTTTTGGCGATCATCTGCTCGGCGTAGAGCTTGGCCAACAGAACGGTGATGTTGCGCTGACCGACCATTTTGGACAGTTGGCTACAAGCATCAAAATATTCAGAATCGGTGAATAGTTCTCGTTTGCTGCGTTGAGTTAGATAGGCTTCTAAAAAGGAAGATAGGCGGTTGCCCTCGATGCGAAGTGGTTTGATTGTGGTCTTGGGCACTTCGTCCAGGGTTTCTTCGACTCGTGACGTAACAATCAGCGCATTTGCCGGAAAGTCAGGATGACCGGGGCGAATCTGTTCGCGGGTGGCTTCGCTGAGTTCGGAGAGGCGATCGACAATCACCACAATTCTGCGTTGCCGGAGCAGCCGTTCGAGAAACTCGTCAGATAGAGGATCAGAGGCATCGATCAAGGCTTGCAGTTGGCCCCGAATCGCCTCCCGAAAAGGATTTTTATCATCCGGCAGCTTAAAATCTAATTCTTGCTCGATCAACACGGGCAACATGCGATGACGACAGAGCCGCGACGTTTTATCATCCGCCATTGCCCACTTGGCCAAATGACAGGCCAGACTGGTTTTGCCAATGCCGCCTTCTCCCCAAATCAAGAGGCACTGCCGCCCATCCCAAAAGGTCGTGTGCAAATCGTGACTGGCCAGTTCAGCAACGGTATTGCCATCCAACACGACAGGAATCGGAATGTAAACCTTACGATCGCTCACCGTATTTTTGTGGGCAAACGCTTCTCGCGCTACGTCGATCTGCTGACGAACCCAGGCATCCAAAACCCTTGGGTGATAGTGAAACCAGCCGACAAATAACACAAACCGCAGGGGAACTTTGACGCTGCCGCCCAGCGGACTGGGAATCTCAAAATCGGTGTAGGGCTTGAGGGCGTTGTTGAGTTTGAGCAGCCATAAGGGACGCGCTAAAAGGACGATCGCCCACAGAGACGGCATGGTCATGAGATAGAGTAAAATGCTCGCGATCGCAGGATTAGACTGTCCCCATTCAAACACTCGTTCAAACAGCCGCGACTCTTTCTCATTTTTGAGCACGCTAAGCGATCGCCGCACCGCCGCCAGCACTTCTTCGCTAAATCCTGCCTGGACATCTTCAAGAACGGGCAACGCTTTTTCGAGATTGGTGTAAGCGTCGGATAGCTCTGTCGTGTTGAGCGATCGGGCTTTATCTTGCAAAACGCCTGCAATGCGAGTCAGAGCGGCCGCCGTACTCAAGCGCACTGCCGGATTCTCATCTTTGAGCGCTTTCACCAATTCAGGTAGGGCAGACTTTGCTTCTAGTCCAATTTTGCCCAAAGCGGCCGCCGCATACTGACGCACATCTTTATCTAAGTCCGACAGCGCGGTGGTCAATTCGGGAGTTGCTGACTTTGCTTCAGACCCAATTTTACCCAGGGTCAAGGCCGCAAATGATCGCGTGTCTCGATCGCTGTGTCGCAATGCTCTCGTCAATTCTGGTACGGCTGCCCCCGCGTCTAGGCCAATACTTCCTAGGGCGGTAATCGCTTTGAGTCGAATATCTTTATCGCCATCGGTGAGCAACTGAGCGAGGATTTTGACCGATCCCTTAGATTCTGACCCCAGCTTGCCTAGCGTGACGATCGCCCCCACTTGGACTTCTTTTTGAGGGTCAGAGAGGGCCTGCGTCAGATCAGGAACGGCCAATTTTGCGTCTGCTCCCAGGTTAGAGAGCGCGTAGATCACTTTGAGCCGCACCGCCAGTTTAGAATCGTTGAGTGTCGCCACCAGGGCCGGAACCGCTGACTTAGAAGCTTTGCCAATTTTTCCGAGAGCAGTCGCCGCCTCGCCTCGAATCTGGGGATCTGAGTCCGACAAAGCCACTGTCAAATCGGGTACCGCAGAACTGGCCACACTGCCAATTTCCGCCAGCGCCTTGATCGCCTTGACCCGAATGGACAGATTACGCTCTCTTCGAGTTACCCGCGAGGGGTCGCGCACCAATTCTGCCAGCATCGAGACCGCAGATTTTGCTTCGGCCCCCATTTCGCCCAGAATCTGAATCGCAAACAATCGCACTTTTGGCTTTTCTTGAGGATTTTGAGCCACTTTCAGCAGGGCTGGAATTGCTGAAACTCCCAGGCGTTTGAGCGAGGCCACTCCATCTGGAGACTGGCGATCGGCCAGTTTGCTAAGTTGGGACGATGAAATCTCAGTCGCGTCGAGGCGATCGAGTCCTTGGGTAGGATGAAGCCCGATCGACAGACACAAAAGGCTCAAGATCAGAAGAAAGTTTTGTCGGGTGCGCGTAGCCATGCCAGAACGCCTGCAAAAATGGGTAATCAATGCAGGGGTGCCGTAAAAAGATTGGGGGTGCGATCGCGTCTAAGTGAAACCTTTAAGTGAAACCTTTAAAGGCTATCTGCGTAAAATCTAGTAGAAATTTCCTACGATGACTGCGATCGGTAATACTTGGCAACCCTGATACCGTAATTGTTCCCCAGTAGTTTTGCCAGATCGCGGCCAACTTCATGAAATTCTTTTAAATGTGGTGCAGCGTTCCTGAATGGATACTGCCGGGTTCTAATGGCAAAAACAGCGTAAACACTTCACCTTGTTCGGGTCGCTGTCTGACAATCAGCTTGCCGCCCAATGCTTGAAACAGATTCTTGGTTACCGTTAAATTGAGACTCAAACTGCCCGTTTCTGGCTGAAACATCAACACCTGACCCAGCGACTTGAGCAGGGGTTTGTAGTGTCCTCGCGTTTTGGCCTCGTGATGTTCAGTTGGACTCATTTGAGACTGAAGCTGTAATTTAAGCTGATCCCCCGCCAGCGTCACCTCGACTTGAATACAACTTCCGGAGGGCAAACTGCGCGCCGATCGATCGATCAAACTCGTCAAAGCCTGATCTAACATCGTCGGATCACTCACCACAGGCGGCATCTGTTGCGGCAAAATCACTTCTAGCGTCAGATTGCGCTGACTGGCTTGCTTTTGCCATCGAGGAATGCTCTGCTGCAACACTTCGGTTAGAGAAGTCGGAGTCAGGGAAGTTGATTCGAGTTTTGTCGCCGACGTTTCTAACTCAACGGCTCGAAAGATCAGCCCAAACCGATCGATTTGTTCACTACACTCGCGATCGATCATTTCTAACCGCTTGATCACATCGGGCAGCAAGTCTCGCCGTTTGAGCAGCGATCGGGTCAGCGTGCGAATCGTCGTCAAGGGCGTTCTGACTTCGTGAGCGATCGCTTGCAGCAGTTCGACATCAAGGCTTTGGGGAGACGACAAAATCGCGGACGTAGTAGAGGCCGACCTAGCGCGTCGGCGTGTTCTCTGTAAGGCGATTCCGATCTGTTCTTCTCTGAGTTGAGATTCTTTGGAGTCTTCGATATCGGGAAGGTGGGCAAGCAGTTGATGGCTAAACTGAGTCACCAGTCGATAGTCAGGCGCGATCGGCGGAAACTGCTGAAACAACCGATCCAACCGTCCGACCTGATACGCATTCATCAACACCACTCGCAGGCGCAACGTTTGCCAAACCCGCTCCACACAGTCAGGGTCAAACGAAAACGAAAACTGAGGATTGCCGTCAGCATCTTCGCCCAGCACCATCGCCAGACTAAAGCGATCGGTCAGGGCAAAACAAAACTGCTCCGCCGCCAGCGGATCTCCGGGCAACAGCGACAACGTAGGATTGGTTTCACAAGGCGATGGCTCACCCAAAGCAGGCGGCAACTGAAACGGCAACCCCATCAACGTCGCCATCGGATCAGACGTAAAAGACCAGGTTGCGTAGTTTGCCAACAACTCAGGCTGACCCAAAACAGGCAACGGCCCAGCCAGGATCACCCCTTTGACTTGAGAATCTTCTGACATTGCCTGCTGATTTTGTTGCAGCAAGACTTCTAAAGCGGCGATCGCGCCAAACCATTCCCGCTCGGCTCTAACTCGCTGTTGAGCTACCGAGAGCTTTTTGGGAGACGGCGCTAAAAGCTGATCACCCGTTGTTGGCGAAGTCAAAATCTCACTGAGAGTTGGTAAAATCCACTCGTGCATAATCCGTTCAATACATTCGACCGCTACCTGACTACGAGCGTATCTAGATTTGAGCACGATCGGTGAGTGTAGAACCGTACCGATCGAGGTGCAATGTCCGCCTTTTGAAAGATTAGCAGCGAATTCGAGTTTCTATTGATGTACGGCTAACTGTCGAAGCGAAGACGTAAAAAGCTAGACAGAATGAGGATAGATGTTTTGGTAATCAAAAAGCTGAATGGACTGGCAAGAAATTTCTGGCAATTGGGTTTTAGTCCCGGCGCGACCTGTGGCGATCGTTCACTTTTTGGGCGGCGCATTTGTGGCCACTGCTCCCCATCTCACCTACCGCCGCCTATTGGAATATTTGGCAACCCAGGGCTATGCGATCGTCGCTACTCCCTTTGTCAATACGTTTGATCATGCTGAGATTGCCCGATCAGTGTTCAAAAGCTTCAACATAGCGCTAGAAGTGTTGCAAACTCGCATCCTCAACCGTTACCTTCCGATTTACGGCATGGGACACAGCATGGGCTGCAAGCTGCACTTATTAATCGGCAGTCTGTTTTCGGTAGAGCGATCGGGCAATATTTTGATCTCCTACAATAATTTCTCCGCCAAGGAAGCCGTTCCTTTAGTTGATCAATTTTCCACTGTTTTCCCGGTCGAGTTCACTCCGTCACCGCTTGAGACGCATCGAATGATTGGCGATCGCTACCAAGTCCGACGCAATTTGCTGGTGAAATTTTCTAACGATACGATCGACCAGTCCGTTCCGCTATCCAACATTCTAGAAAAGCGCTTTCCTGGCATGAACTCGCTCAGAACGCTCAACGGCAGTCATGTAACCCCTCTAGGACAAGATATGAAATGGCAAGCAGGAAAAGACTTCACACCCTTTGACGCGATCGCTCAGTGGATGCGCCAAGAAGTCTACCGCGAACTCGCCCAACTCGAAAAAACCATTCTCCTGTGGCTCAACCCGTTCTCTTAAGGGATGAGGGATGAACCAAGATAAAGTTGCGGAGTTAAAAGGTTGAGCTTGAAAATGTTTGGTGAAATTTTTGGGATTTTGAGCAAGCTCTATCAGCATTTCATCCCTCATCCCTCATCCCTCATCCCTTCTTTCACCCTCATCCCTGTCCCTCGTCTTATGGTAAGATTTGCGCGTCCAAATACAAGAAATCATACATGACGCTGACACACTCTGAGATTGGGGTCGCTACGCTGGGGTTAATGGATGTCGATGCCGTTCAAAAAGCGCTGAATCGATCGAGAGCCTCAGTCTACCGTTATGCTAACACCAATCCCGACGAAGCAAATCCGCCCTACGATCCTAAAAAGCTGAACGCAGAACTGCGAGAGAGTCCCAACGATATTTTGCTGTTTCACCCCAACGAAGTGGCGCGGTTTGCAAAAGATGTCTTGAGAATTAAACAGGTGACGATCGAAGTCCAAGAACCCCAGTCCAACGCCACTCAAGAACTGCTGCAAGCCATCTTGACCGAGTTGCAACACATTCATCAAACCCTTAAAGCGCGATCGTGACCTTAAGTTGCGTCTGAGTTGCTTAAGTTGCGATTGTTAACCAAAAGTAAAAATCCCTCCAAATCCCGTTAGAATTATTTATACGAGTGAAAGATTTCTCTCTAATTTTGGGCTAAATGATGAAAGCTGCGCGTTTTCTGACGTTAGTCTAGTTGAGTTGGTTTAAATAATTTATGCAATCTGGTAGTCCGCCTACCACTCCATCAGGACACCCTACTCACACAATGGCAAATATTATTGGGACGGCGATCGCCTTGCTCACGTTGATCCTCCCAATTTTGATGATTGGTCACTACACACCCAGTAGTTCACCCACCATTCAACCCACTCCTGTCGCTGACGTGAAATAGCTTCCGCTTCAAAGTCTTGCAGCATTTCATTCAGATCCGGCAAAATAGATAGACCTTACCCGAATGATCCGTGCAATCGCTATGATCAAGGGAAGTGTTATTTATATTGTTCTGGGGCTGGATCAATGACATCGTATGCAACCTCGACTGCCAGGGCCGACATGAGCGAACTGCGGCGTTTAAAGACGTTGCTGCCGCCCGAATTGCAGAGTTGGGTGACGATCGAAGTCACAACTGCCGTCAATCCGACGCTGATTACCAGTGAAGAAATCGGCCGGGACGAAGTTGAAATCCAAATCGACATGCCGAAATGGGATCAACTGGCGATCGACCAGCGAAATCTTCTGTTTTGGCACGAGGTCGCTCGGATTCAGGCCGACACCATCCCCAAAGATGGCTGGGAAATGGCGGCTCTGGCGATCGGTCTTGGTGGCGCGGTTGGCGAACTGTGGGTACAAGATGCCTTGCTGCTGATTTTGGCCCTGGGACTGTCTGGGGTAGCTGGCTTTCGTCTCTATCAGAAAAACAATAGTGAGCGTAACCTGCAAGAATCCGCCGATGCTGACGAACGGGCGATCGCGCTCGCGACTCGATTTGGCTACACCTTGCCCAACGCCTACAAAAGTTTGGGAAGTGCTCTCAAAACGCTAATCGACCAGACTCCCAAAAAGCGGCTCCGCAGCAAGTATGAAGCTCGTCTCAATGCGCTGAAGAAAAGTGCAGCCAAGGCAAAAGCTAAGATGAAATCTTCGGCTCCTAACGACTTTGAGTAGAGTTTGCGACCGAATCTAAACCTTTTTGGAAAAGAGAATGGGTAGCGGACGATTAAGGCGATACTTAAAAGCCTACTAACCTGTTGCCCATTTTTCTGATTAGGTGAGCGTATGGCTTTTAAGATTAGTGCCCTCAAATTACCCATTTTGAGAGTCGGGTCTACGGGGGCCGCTGTTGGCGCGTGGCAGCGTTTTTTACAAGATTTGAACTTTCCGATCGGCGGGATCGACAACAGTTTTGGCCAGGCGACCGATCGCGTGACTCGTGACTTTCAGAAGAAAAACGGTCTGACCGCAGATGGCATTGTCGGGGCCGGAAGTTATAGTAAGGCGCTGGCTCAAGGGTTTATCTATCGCGTCGCAAACCTGACCCCAGCCATGTTGCTGGACTACCTTAACTATGGGCCGTCTGAAGTCAGGGATCTGCAAACCAGCTTGAATGCGATCGGTCGGCTCAATCCTGCTCTGAGTGCGGATGGTGACTTTGGGGCGAGAAGCGCTAAGGGGTTGTCAGAGGCGTACAAAATTCTGGATGTGGGGTTTCGATCGCGGCTAGAGCAGCAGCTTTCGACGGCCACGAAACAAAAATTGGGCAGCGATTTTACGCCTAGGTTGGAGATTTTGACGGAGTATGCGAGACGGCTGCGCGCTCGATTGAGTGGGGCCCAGTGGGTGAGATTTTTCCCGGCGAGTCGGTCGATCGATGATCTGGCCTCTCCGTTTCGGCAGCGGGTGCAATCATTTGAAAAGGCGCTCAGAGATGCGGGGGCGACGATCGAGATCACCAACACGTATCGACCTCCAGAGCGGGCGTATCTGATGCACTATTCTGTGTCGATCAACAATCGGGATATTGCACCTGAATCTGTGCCAATCATGAGTGGGGTAGATATTGATTGGGTGCACTACACCAACGCGGGATCGCTACAGGCTGCGCGGCAAATGGTGGAGGCGTATGGGATTGGGAGCAATCCGGCGGCGCTGCGATCGCGTCACACTCAAGCGCTGGCGATCGATTGGCTGATTGATTGGCAGGGTAATTTGAATATCAGAAACGGGTCGGGCAGAACGGTGAGCATTGGTGCGCCTCGCAATGGGAATGACAGTCCTCAGCTCTGGACGGTGGGTGCATCCTATGGAGTTTACAAACTGGAATATGATCCGCCGCACTGGTCGGTGGATGGGTTTTAACGTGAATTCGATGAAATCTTTCGCTGCGATTATAGATCCAGGCAGCCCCCTAAATCCCCCATTCTGGGGGACTTTGAACATTTTGAAACATCTTCTGACGGGGGGTGGAGGTGAGGGATCGGAAGGGCGATCGCTTCAGGTATAAAAATTTTTGCCACTTTGCGGGGAGGCAGGGTGGGAGCGGTTATTCTGAATGGGAGTAAAATGCTGCGATCGCTCTTATGTCTGACGTTTTCATTTCTTACTCTCGCAAGGATAAGGTCTTTGTCGAAAGGTTGCATGAGGCTTTGTTGGCTGACCAGCGTGAAACCTGGGTGGATTGGCAGGATATTCCGCTGACGGCTGACTGGTGGCATGAGATTGAGCGGGGGATCGAGGGGACGAATACGTTTGTGTTTGTGATCAGTCCTGATTCGATCGCCTCTTCGATTTGTCGGGATGAGATTGATCATGCGGTCAAGCACAATAAGCGGGTGGTGCCGATCGTGCGTCGGGATGGGTTTGAGATGGCAAAGATGCATCCGGTGTTGAAGAAGCACAATTGGCTGCCTTTTCGGGAGACGGATGAGTTCGATCGCGGGTTTCGGGATTTGGTGGGGGCGATCGAGATGGATCTGGGGTATGTGCGATCGCATACGCGCTTGACGGAACGGGCGGTGGAGTGGGAGGACAAGCAGCGCAATGAGAGTTTTTTGCTGCGGGGCACTGATTTGGAGGATGCGGAGCAGTGGTTGACGCAGGGGGCGAGTAAGCAGCCTCAGCCGACGGAGCTTCAGGGGGAATATATTGGGGCGAGTCGGAGGGCGGAGACGGCGCGGCAACGGGCAGAGGCAAAAAAGCAGCGGGTGTTTGTGGCGATCGTGGGAGGGTTGGCGATCGCAGCGACGGGAACTGCCGTTTTTGCGTTTCAGCAGCAGCAGGTAGCGAACGATCAGAAGAAAGAGGCGATCGCTCAAAAAAAGGAGGCGCAAAATCAGAGTGAACGGGCTGAACAAGAGAAGCAAAATGCTCAGACTGAGAAGGGTAATGCAGTAAAGTCATTGAAGCTGGCGGAGACGGCGCAAAAATTGGCAGAGCGACGATCGCAGGAAGCAAAAGCGGCGTTGGCGAGGGCAGAAACGGCGCGTAAGAATGAATCGCAGCAGCGACAGTTGGCACAACAGCGACAGCAACAGGCGGAGGTGGCGCAGAAATCGGAGGCAGAGCAGAAGGCAAGGGCGCTGGCATCAAAGGAGTTGGCAGATCAGAAGACGGTGGAGGCGAAACAGCAGCGAGATAATGCTGAGACGCAGACACAGAAGGCTCTGGTGGCAACTGCCTTAGCAGAGAGAGGCCGCAAAAATGCTGAACTGAATGCCCAAAGTCTGACTGCGCTCAATTTCTCTGCGTCTAACTTGACGCTAGAAGCGCTGGCGGAGGGCTTGAAGGCGGGACACAAGCTGAAACAGTGGGAAAAAGACCTGGATGGTGAGGCACCGATGCGAGTAAAGGCTGCTCTGCAACAGGTGGTCTATCGCATCAATGAACGCAATCGATTAGAAGGGCACAGCGATGCTGTCCGCAGTGTGAGTTTTAGCCCGGATGGACAGACGGTCGTCTCTGGGAGTCATGACGGCACGGTGAAGCTATGGGATAGGCAGGGACGGGAGTTGCAGACGCTCAAAGGGCATAGCAGTTCTGTCCTCAGCGTGAGTTTCAGCCCGGATGGACAGACGATCGCTTCTGGGAGTCATGACGGCACGGTGAAGCTATGGGATAGGCAGGGACGGGAGTTGCAGACGCTCAAAGGGCACAGCAGTTATGTCAACAGCGTA
>NZ_JBJPHS010000088.1:0-25609 GCF_052939495.1 Phormidesmis sp. 146-12
GGGACTTTGAACGAGAAATATTGTCTCAAAGTCCCCCAAAATTGGGGGGTTGGGCGGCAGAAGTGCCCAATAACGAAGCGAGAAAACTCCATCGAATTCACGTTATTTTACAAGCCTTAAAGCATCAGCCTAATTAATCAACACCATCAAAAACTACCTGTTGATCTGGCAGTAAGTTGTGGCTAAAGTTGATGAACCAACCAACAGATGCTCACACTCGCTTAACCCCAAAATGCA
Source organism: Phormidesmis sp. 146-12 (assembly GCF_052939495.1). Lineage (NCBI taxonomy): Bacteria > Bacillati > Cyanobacteriota > Cyanophyceae > Leptolyngbyales > Leptolyngbyaceae > Phormidesmis > Phormidesmis sp. 146-12. The sequence goes on from NZ_JBJPHS010000088.1 coordinate 238, forward strand.
AAAATCCCCGACCTTTTGAAAGCCAGGGATCTGAAGTAGAAAGAATTGAACAACGCTAAATCATCTCAGACGTTGCGCCCACCGCAGGTTGTGGCTGAGGCTGAAACTGGAACAGCGAGTAGACCACATCCCGACGAATGTTGATCATCATCTCCAAAAACAGTTCGTAACCTTCACTCTTGTACTCGATCAGCGGATCTTTTTGACCGTAACCGCGCAGGCCCACCGACTCGCGGAGCGCATCCATTTGTTGTAGGTGTTCGCGCCAGAGGGTATCGATTCGATTCAAGATAAAGAACCGTTCTGCCTCCCGCATCAGACCCGCTTGAATCTGATCAACTTCCGCTTCTTTGAGGTCATAGGCAATTCGTGCCTGCTCGTGTAAGAAGGTCTTAAGTTCACCCACCGACATGTCTTCTAGCTGACTAGCATCAAGATCTGACAGCAGATACACAAACTCTTGCACCTTGCTCACCAGCTTGTCGAGTTCCCATTCTTCGGGTGGCAGCTCAGGATTGATGTAGGCCTCGACGATATCATCCATCGTGCGCTCGGCGTACTTGACCACCTGCTCTTTAAGATCCTGCCCCTCTAACACGCGCCGCCGCTCGGCATAAATTGCACGACGCTGATTATTCATCACCTCGTCATACTCAAACACCTGCTTACGAATGTCGTAGTAATAGGTTTCAACTTTCTTTTGGGCCCCTTCGAGCGATCGCGTCAGCATTCCCGATTCGATCGGCATGTCTTCTTCGACTCGGAAAGCATTCATCAAGCCAGCGACGCGATCGCCGCCAAAAATCCGCAACAGGTTATCTTGCAAGCTGAGGAAAAATTTGGTGGAACCAGGGTCGCCTTGTCTTCCGGCTCGTCCGCGCAGTTGGTTGTCAATCCGCCGCGATTCATGGCGCTCTGTGCCAATCACATGCAGACCGCCCAGTTGAACGACTTCTTCGTGTTCACGCTCGGTAAACGCATCATATTCTTGACGAATCAACCGATACACTTCTCGCAGCTTTTGAATAGCGGGATCGTTGGTCGGCGCTTTTTCTGCGGCAGTTGCAATCTTATCTTCGGCTTCCAATTCCGGTAAGCTGCGCTCCCCGTATTGTTGAACGGCAAAAGAAACTGCGCTTTTAAGCATCTGTTCCGTTTCGCGAGCCAGATCGGTAGGGTAAATGTCCGATCGTACCTTCCAGGTTTTCACCTTTTTGCCAGCCCCAAACCCCTGTCCGCCGTCTCGCTGATCGCCAAAGCCGCGGCCGCCAAAATCTTGATCGTCATCCGGTTGGACAATCTTGGGCATGAAATATTCGCGGATTTTGAGGCGAGACATGTAATCCGAGTTGCCGCCCAAAATGATGTCGGTGCCGCGTCCTGCCATGTTGGTGGCGATCGTTACTTTGCCTTTGCGTCCGGCTTGAGCGATGATTTCAGATTCTCGTTCCACATTCTCTGGTTTTGCGTTCAGCAGATTGTGAGGAACTTGCTGATCGGCCAGCAGACTGGAGAGCAATTCTGACTTCTCAACGCTGGTGGTTCCCACGAGAACAGGACGACCATCGCGGTGCATTTCGGCGCATTCTTCGGCGATCGCGTTCCATTTGGCCTCTTCAGTCTTGTAGACCACATCCGACAGATCGCCCCGCTTGGTCGTGCGGTTAGTCGGAATGATCGTGACTTCGAGCTTATAGATCTTCTCAAATTCGGCTTCTTCGGTTTTGGCGGTTCCCGTCATGCCCGCCAGTTTGGGGTAAAGCAGGAAGAAGTTTTGATAGGTAATCGTTGCCAGTGTTTGAGTTTCATTTTGGATTTCGACGCGCTCTTTGGCTTCGATCGCCTGGTGCAGCCCATCACTCCAACGGCGACCCGGCATGACTCGCCCGGTGAATTCGTCTACAATCACCACTTCGTCATTGCGAACGATGTAGTTTACGTCCAAAATAAACAGCTCTTTTGCTTTGATGGCGTTAAAAATGTAGTGCGCCCAAGGGTCTTGCGGATCAAACAGATCCTTCACTTCCAAAAGATTTTCGGCTTCGATAAACCCTTCATCAGTCATCAGAATGTTACGCTGCTTTTCGTCTACTTCGTAGTGGACTTCAGGCTGAAGGGTGCGAGCCACTTCCGAAGCTCTCAAATACTTCTCAGTCGGACGCTCCACCTGTCCCGAAATAATCAACGGAGTTCGAGCTTCGTCAATCAAAACGGAATCCACTTCGTCAATCACGCAGTAGTTAAAGGGACGCTGCACGACCTCTTCCATCGAGGTGGCCATGTTGTCGCGCAGATAATCAAATCCCAGTTCGCTGTTAGTCGCGTAGGTGATGTCGCAGGCGTAATTTTTTTGACGCTCAGGCGGACTCATATTTTGTTGAATCAGCCCCACACTCAACCCCAAAAAGCGGTGAACTTGCCCCATCCATTCCGCATCGCGTCGGGCTAGATAATCGTTGACCGTAACGACGTGAACGCCTTTACCAGAAAGCGCATTCAAGTAAGCCGGAAGCGTCGAAACCAGAGTTTTACCTTCCCCAGTCTTCATTTCGGCAATTTGCCCATTGTGCAAGACCATGCCGCCCAAAAGCTGCACATCAAAGTGACGCATTCCCAAAACGCGCTTACCCGCTTCTCGCACGACGGCAAAGGCTTCGGGCAGCAGGTCGTCGAGAATTTGCTTTTCGTCGTTATCGTTTTTGGCTTGGGCGAGACGCTGCTTAAATTCTGCGGTTTTTGCGGTCAACGCCTCATCAGAAAGTGCCTGAATTTCTTCCTCTAAGAGGCTAATTTCGGCAATATAGGGTTGGTATTTCTTAAGTTTTCGTGCGTTGGGGTCGCCCAGCAGATTTTTAAGCATGACAGGAGGAATAAGGACGAGGTGTGAGCTTTTGAAGGGATTTCTTTGTCTGTTTTAGAAAGCAAATTGGTCTCTAAAAACCAGTCAAAACTAAGGGTTGGACTACTCATCCAGGGTATACCAATCCTATCACTTCCGCTTAGAGCAATCCGCAGAGAAGCGATCGCATTCAGTACGTGTTACCGAACGAGGGATGAGGGATGAAGTGAGATTCTGAAATTACAAAGTCTGCGTTCTGAAGCTGAAACTTTAAAACCAAGATCTTTTCATCCCTCATCCCTCATCCCTCACTTCTTCTCCCACTCCGCCGTCAAACTGCGAAAGTTGAACTGATTTGCGCCGGGGTGACAGGTGACACAACTGGTGAGATTGAATTTGCGGGGAATGTCGATGCCAGGGTGTAACACTCGAAAATAGTTGGAGTCAGCGACGCGGTAAGGGGTGCTTTCTTCGGGGGGAAGCTGACGGGAGAAGGTTTGTAGATAGTTCCACACGAGACGGCGCGGCGGATCGACAAGGGGTTTGAGATCGACTCCGTAGTGTTGAGAATCTTGCAGCAGGTCGCGCCAAGTTTCGGTCGGCAGGACGGACGGAGGGATGCCAATGTGACAGGTGGCGCAGTTTTCTAGATAAAGCTCTTGACCAAATCTGTAGCGATCGCTCACCACATCCACGGTTCCAATCGTTGCCTGAGAATTTGCTTGAGAAGGTTCAACCGCTTGGGCGAGTCCCCAGCCCAGACATAGACTCCAGATCAGCAGCCCCAGCATAACAAACTGTCTTACAGGTGACCGCCCTTGCTTAAGACTTTGGACAGATTTTTGACGAGTTAAGCGGAGTTGAGACAGGGGATTTGGAAGTTTAGACATCTATGTTACTGAACGGCGGCAAGTCTGGAATTAGTCTAATCGATGCGTCAGTTGACGGTGAATTTTGCGAGAGGTTGCGAACTATTCCGTTAACTTGAATAAGAATCGTTGATTCACTTTAAGAAAGGTTTCGCTATAGGGAAAATCAGGATGGATTGTAGCCATATTCAGTTTCGCGATCGTCGTTCTCAAATTGATCTACACCAGCTTCAGGAGTTGTTTGGGTTGGCCGCATTTTGGGCCAAAGATCGACGGGTAGAAGATCTGGCGATCGCCCTCGATCAAAGTGACCCTGTGATTTCGGCATGGGATGGAAATCGCCTGATCGGGTTTGCGAGAGCGAGTTCTGACCGGGTGTATCGAGCGACGATTTGGGATGTGGTGGTTCACCCAGATTATCAGGGAGCGGGACTGGGGCGAAAGTTGGTACAAACCGTGATCAGTCATCCTCACGTCAATCGAGTTGAGCGAGTTTATCTGATGACGACGCATCAGCAGTCATTTTACGAAAAGATTGGGTTTGAAACGAATTCGAGTACGACGATGGTGTTGTTTAATCAGCCGATCGTCCTTCCCAATCCAGCGTTGCCCGTCGAGTTGGAATGCGATGTGAGCTAACGTGACGACGAAGTTTTTTCGCTTCGATTTAGAGCGCTTCTGCCCCCAACCCCCAATTCTGAGAACAAATTTAAGTCAACAAAAAAGGGGCCAATTGCTCATTCACAAAGCAACTGAGTCCCCTTCTGTTTTGGCCTACTGATCTAGAGCGCGATTACACGATCGCAGAATCCGCTGTGGGATAGCAGACCTTGGTGCCGCCCAGACCGCAGTAGCCGCCGGGATTTTTGGCGAGATATTGTTGGTGATACGCTTCGGCGTAATAAAACTCAGGCGCATCTAGAATCTCGGTTGTGATTTCTCCCATACCTTCTTGCTTGAGCGCTTTTTGGTACAGATTGCGAGAGGCTTCGGCGGCTTGTTTTTGCTCGTCAGAATAGGGGTAGATGCCCGATCGATATTGGGTTCCGGCATCATTTCCCTGGCGCATTCCTTGAGTTGGGTTATGGCTTTCCCAAAAGACTTTGAGCAGTTCTTCGTAGCTGACGACAGTGGGATCAAAGACGACCAAAACGACTTCGTTGTGACCTGTCATGCCACTGCACACTTCTTGATAGGTGGGATTGGGCGTTAAGCCAGCCGCATAGCCGACCGCCGTCGAAAACACACCCTTTTGCTGCCAAAACTTGCGCTCGGCTCCCCAAAAACAGCCCAACCCAAACATTGCAGTTTGCATCCCCTCCGGGAAGGGAGCTTTGAGCGGATTGCCATTGACATGATGCTTTGCAGGAACGGGCATGGACTGCGATCGTCCCGGTAGTGCTTGATCAGCCGTCGGCAAACTCGACTTTTTACCTAATCCAAATAGCCCCATTGTTTTAACTCTTATGATTCTTTACGTATCTTAATTTTAGCGTCAGATCGATGAAGTTTTTTCGCTTCGTTGTAAAGTGCTTCTGCCCCCCACCCCCCACAAGTAGGGAACTCTAAAGCAAGATTTCTAAATCAAAGTCCCTCACTTGTGGGGGATTTAGGGGGCTGCCCGGATCGACAATCGTAGCGAAAGATTCCGTCGAATGCACGTCACGTTAACCGAACTTGGAACCGTCCAATCACAACGATCGCTCTCTAAAACGGAAAGCTTCTATCTCAAAGCGGAACGATCGCTCCCCCAAATGGAAAGCTTCTATCTCAAAACGGAACGATCGCTCTCCAAAACGGAAAGCTTCTATCTCAAAGCGGAACGATCGCTCCCCCCAATGGAAAGCTTCTATCTCAAAGCGGAACGATCGCTCCCCCAAATGGAAGGTTTCTATCTCAAAGCGGAACGATCGCTCCCCCAAATGGAAGGTTTCTATCTCAAAACGGAACGATCGCTCTCCAAAACGAAAGGTTTCTATCTCAAAACGGAACGATCGGGTTCTGAACCCCAACGTTTCTATTTCAAAGCGGAACGATCGGGTTTTGAAGGAAAAACTCTCAGGTTGAGAACGGATTGACGGACAAGACTGCGGAACCGCCAGACAAAAACGAGCGCGGCGATCGCAATCCCGATCGATTGTCCGATCCATAAGCCTGTCCCGCCGAGAGACGTGTGGAATCCGAGCAGATAGCCCGTCGTCAGACCCACCCCCCAAAAAGCTGGAAAACTCAACAACATCGGCACGCGGGTATCTTGTAGTCCATACAGTGCACCCATAGTAGTTTTTTGCAGTCCATCCAAAATCTGGGCGACAGCAGCCACCCTAAGCATCGAGGTAGCCAGCGAGACAACGATCGCATTTTGTGGATCTTGCACATCTAGATACAGCCCGATGAGTGGTCGAGAAAGAACCAGCAGAACGATCGCCATCGGAATCAGAAATCCCAAGCCGATCCCCATACTTACATAGCCTGCTCGTCTTGCGCCCTCCAGATCTTGCTGCCCGACCCACCAACCGACTCGCACCGTCGTCGCAAATGACATCCCCAACGGCACCATAAAGACCACAGCGATCGTTTGAAACACAATTTGATGCGCTGCCAACACTTCGGTTCCCAAAATGCCCATGAGATAAGTGACGATCGTAAACAGTCCCAGTTCTAAAGCGGATGCAACGCCGATCGGCAGTCCGACTCGTACCAGTTCACGCAGAATGCGAGGCTTGATGTGATGTAGATTGGCAAAGAATTGGTAGGTTTTTAACTCTGGATCTCGGAGAATGTAGCCCACCAGCGCCAAAAACATCACCCAAAGCGAAAAGACGCTAGAAAGGGCCAGTCCGGCGATGCCTAATCGGGGAAAGCCAAAGTGACCAAACCCCAGAAGATAATTGCCCGTGATGTTGAGCAGCGTTCCTGTGATGACGATCGCCATGATCGGACGCGCATGAGACATCGCCGAAACCACACTTCGCAGCAGCGCAAACCCCAGAGCCGGAAAAAAGCCCCACAGCATAATGTCGAGATACGTATTGCTCAAAACAACGGTCGTTTCGGCTTGCCCCAAGTGACGCATGATAGAGTCGAGGTGAGCAATCAGCAGCACGATCGGTATCGTCAAACCCAGAAGCAGCCAGACTCCCTGCCGGGTCACTTGTTCGACGCGCGTTTTCTCACCTGCCCCATAAGCATGAGCAATCAGAGGACTCGCCCCTAAGATCACTCCCGCCGCCGTATTCAGCAGTACCAAAAACGTCAGAGAAGCCAACCCCCCCGCTGCCAAAGTTTCTTGCCCCAATCGGCCCATCATCAGCGTATCGACAAAGCCTGTAGCCGACTGAGCCACTTGAGCACTCGCCAGAGGAATGGCCAGCCGCAAAAAAGCCCGAACTTCAGTCTGAAGCGGCGATCGAACCAAAACAGTAGCCATAAGCCAATCACCCTGAATTGTTCTCAACAAAATCTTTGACAGAATCTAAACAAAACGTGAGTTCAATGAACTAAAAGATAGCAGGGGCAGCGAGACTTTTTTGGCAGCTACACGTCGTTCTTTTATAGGACAGGTGGACTGGCGATCGTCGGTATTTTGGTCGCGATCTTCAGGCTAAAACGCAATCCCGCCAGCACAACGTCTCTAGAAATGGGTGAAGGATGAGGAATGGATAGTCTTTAGGAAGTCGTAGAACTCAGTCTCAAAGTCCCCAAAAATTGGCAGCCTAGGGGCAAAAGAACCAAACAACGAGGCGAAAAAAATTCGTCGAGGCAACGTTCTTTTAAGGCAACTTGTAGCTTGCCACTCGCACAATCAGTTCACCTTGGCGGGGGTCTTTGCGAAACACGAAGGCACCCTCTTCTTTTTCACCTTCAGACAAGAAATCAATTTGCTGATCGCCTGTTTCTGCGACCTGTCCGTTGACCCGCAACTCAGCCACAATTTGCACCGATTCTACCGTTTCTCCACCTGTATTAGAGACTTCAAACGGCACATAAAATTGTCCTTCGGCTTCTCTCACTTCATCAGTACGAGGCGAAGCAGTTCCCCCTTTGGGGTAATCGAGGCTCAAAACAGGGGGACTGTCTTTCTCAGTGGCCCAGTTGTAAATTACTAATCCGGCGATCGCCGACAAAATTAAACTAGCAATTCCAAAGGTCGTCCATTCAGCGATCGTTCTAGGGGGGCGTGTTTTAGTAGTCATACCGCCAACCTCCCAGCAGCGCCACCGACAGCAGCAGGCAATCCTAGCAAGATTGTGTGGCTTAACCAAACCTGCCACGGATCACCAAACTGAACTTTGTTAAAAAAGAACAGCATCACCATCGCCGCAAATAATGAAACGAGATAGGCGGCGATCGTCTCACTCAACGGCCGCTGAAAAATCCCCGATTGTTCGTGACGCTGCTGCTGGTTACCAAACCCTGCGGCGAATACGATTACATAAGAGATTACTAGCGATGCCACCATCACCAATACAAGCCACCCATTTGAAACTGCTGCGGACAGCATCGGAATCTCATCCGTAGGTGCAATATTAAAGGCAATAATAATTGCACCAATTAAAGTCGCGCCAATGTCAGAAATCGTTGCGCTCAGTTTACCAAATTTAGATTGAGTTTGTTTCGCGCTTCCTTCGGGTTTACCTTCACGTCCTTCACCGCTAAGAAACTGATTGGCTAATGAAACGCCCAACGTAAAAGGGACACTTTCGTAAATTAGTTTCCCCAAACTTTCCTGCAAGGGGGTTTCCAAAGTAATCTCACGCATTAAAACCAAAATTAATCCTGAGCAAACAATCCCGATCGCCAACGCCTCTACTGTATTCATCGCGGCATCGATCAGACGAACATCACTCTCACTATCTCGACGAAAACCAGACGTTTGATTGAGCAGGAATACGATCGCAAACGTTAGTAGCAACGCTAAAAACAATCGCGCTGACCCTACAAACGATCCAATCCACCAAACCTCCATTGTATACAGTAAAGGAACGCCAAACAAAAACCCTCCTGATGCACCTCGAACCAAATCTTTGAGTTCACTTTTCCATTGTTTCGAGAAATCCTTATCCATAGCTTATTTTGAAGATATGAGCGTAAGGTAGAGGGTTGCGAGCACAACTGTCATTACGCTAAAGGCAGATAATAAGAGGAATTTTCGTTACGATTCAGACAGTAGATGAAATTAATGTCGTCGGAAACGTTGGCTAACAAAAATAGTGCACCATACAATGACACCGAAAGAAATACCAATGACTAAGCTTTTCCAAAAGGCTGGAACCATGACAGCAGAAATCTCAGGCTTAGGAGGATCTTGAGCAACAAGAATTGAAGCAGCAATCTGACTGGTCGCTAATCCAACACCTGCGATCGCAATCACTTGTTCAAATCGCCGATCGCGCGCGGCTTGGTAAAGCTCAATTCGCCCTCGATTCGCTTCCATCAGATTTTGTAGTAGTGCTAATCCTCGCTCAAAACGTTCGTGATCAGCTTCAATTTCCCTCTGATACTGAGGTGCAATGATTTCTAGAAACTCAGTCTGAAATGTTAAATCTGTTCGAGGAGACTCATCAGAAATTTTCTTCAAACGCTTCTTATAGTTCGCAAGGTTAATTGCAATCGTTCTACCCTGGTAATAGAGAGCGGTTAAGTTTGGTGAATATCTTGAGAGAACTTCAAGCGCTTGGGTCAGATCTCTTTGAAGTGCTGAGATGCTAGCACCCGCCACTTGAGTTGAAGCTTGCTCAGTCAGTTGCTTGATCACGGCAAAGTCAGACTTGAGAGTTCTTCGTAACTGTCGATTTTGACTATACGCCCAGATGATTTTATGGCGGTAGCAGAATAAGCGCATTAAATCAAAATAAAGCTTGCCGATGCGATCGCGGATCGATTGAATCGATTCCCAGTGAGGAAACAAGCAGATTAGAACATGCGCCTGTTCGTTATTGTCGTCACCAGATTGTTGCCATAACTCATAAATTTCTGCTCCCAATAATTTACCTGTTCCGATTAAATCAGTTTTCCAGTTGGGTTGATTTACAACTTTTGTGTAGCATTTTTCAGCAATTGCTTCATAATCTTGTTGATCATTAACTAACTGACCCAAAATCAACCAAGTTCGTCCAAGTTCATTCATTGAAGGATGAGTTGGTTCTAAAGCATCCTCCTGAATCTGCTGCCGAATTTGCTTCTTGATATCCTCTAGCTCACTAATAGGTTTTGGCAGGTTAGGACGGTCAGCTTTATGCCCAGAACAATCTACTAACAGTGCATATGTATCGCCAAACTGAATAGGATAGTAGTAACCATCTAAGTGTGATTCAAACTCACGGACTCTTTTAGATCCCAAAAGCTCCACATAACGAGCGTCAGCATTTTCGTCACTAGCACCTTCTACTCTCAGCTTTTCATATAGTTTGGTCGGATTTCCATCACTCAGATCATGGTAAATTTTGCGCCAGAAACCGTAGCGGTTGTCCTGAACTTGCTCATTATCATCTCCAAATCCTTCTCGCAGGTCATAAAGAAATAAATCGATCGTCGGATAAATTAGCTCTGGTTCGCTCATGTTTTAGACTGCCGAATGAGTTGAAGAAGTTGTTTCAGGGTACCGGACTTTTCTGCTTCTTGTTTCGCCGCCTCCACAGAGTTACCCGCTCGAAATACGTCGTTTGGTTCTTCGCCAGTCTGGGATTCTGCCTTTTCATCTGGTTTGGCTGGAAGGGAACCTTTGCTGCGTTCGCTGTCATAATCTTGAAAAATCTCACGTGCCTCTTCATAAAGTTCATTTAGAGGTAGATATTTTTCAGCGATCGCATCTAGCTCGTCTGGATCAGGCGCATCGGACATCGAATTGAGTTGCTGCTGTAAATTGGATGGCAAGGGTTCGTTTAGTTGAGCTAGCGCAACTAGAAACGAATCTAGAGTAATTGAAGCAAGCGGATCATTCATGGCTGTGAAGGTAACCCAGTGAGTGTAAATCCTGCCCAGTGGTAAGGATGATGGAACGGTTGATCGCTGTGAGGCATTTTACTAAATCTGCGAATCTCTATCTGCAAAAACTTGCGAGTCGATCGATTCAGCGAAGTGTGGGTTGCAAGCAACGTGTTGAGAAACTCAATCAAGATCTGGCAATCAGCATTTCGGAGCCAGTGTTGCGCTTCTGCGAGAGCTACAGCAGGTGTTTCATCCTTCAGGAGGGAATAGAATTGAATCATTAGCAAAGTGCTAGAAACGGATTGTACTGTCCACAAGGTACTCACAACATTATTTGCGCCACTCCGTAAAAATCCGCTAACTAGTCCCACATACTCGGCGACAATGGTTTGATTTCCAGTCAGAGCGGTTTCGCAGGCAGAAAGGCAAACTAAGTGATAGCCTTGCGCTAATGGGGTATCTCCACAGATATCGACAACGCTTAGACGGTCTTCTTCGGTAAGAGCTAGGGCAGAAGTCTTCGGATCGTTGTAGTTGTAGGCAGCGTGTCCAGCAAAATGAAATCCATCATAGGATTGCTGAAGCATCTCACGAACCTTTTGCTGGCTTGCTTCGTGAGACTGAACGGTGGTGGCTTGGAACATTCGAGTAATGAGCCTAGATTCTAAAGCTGCAAACCCCAAGCGTTCAAATTTCTTCTGCTGGTTCTTGCCTGTGCTGCTCGGAGCTTCAACGCTTAAGAGACGGAAGGTTGAACTGGTCGGACGCTTCGCTTCCCCGAAGGTTTGCGCCTTCAAATTCAAACCCATTTGAATACTGGGAAGGTAGGTTAGGGTAAAGTGATCAGGGAAAAGGGCGTGGAGGGGAAAGCGGTGAAGATCACGATGGGGAATTAGGATGATCTGACTGATGCTACTGGGGAGTCGTTCGACAATCGTTGAAATCTTCAAGATCTGCTTTAGATGTTCCAGTTTGTCAGACATTTGAACTCGCCACGGATGGCTCTCCCGTGCTGTCTTATCCTGCACTTCCCCGTAGTCCACGTAGAGACGATTCCAGTTATTTACCCAGGCTTCAAATTCTAGCAACTGCCGATAAGACTGAGATGGTTCTTCTCGTTCTTGATTCGTTTCTACGTCATCATCAGGAAGAATATCAGGAGTTTCAGTATCGGATGTGAGGATGAATGTTGTGAGACTAGCAGGACTCAAATGCCAGTAAATTATGGCTGTTGAGGGAGTGAGCAATTGTTGTTGATCTAAGTTATTAGCATTGCCAACGCAAACCGAAAGTAGCCAGGATAAACAAGTATTCTTGCCTATTTCAGCTGTTTCTAAAGCCTTAATATGTTGCTCCGATCGAAGATAGAAATCTACGGTTAACTGATCAAAACTGGCGTATTTAAGAATGATGTGTTGTTGCTTAAGCGGGTCAACCGTTTCGCTGAGTAACCGTTGAACTAAGCCAGATCCCTGTCGCCCCACCTCGTTTGCCTCATCGATTTGCCCTAATCCGGCCAAAACCTTAATTAAGTCCTTTAGGAAATCCAGATACCGCTCTCTATCGTTAGGCGAGTCCAAAAGTTTGAGTGCTATTTGGTAGCAATTTTTTGCTTTGCGCCAATTAGAAAAGCAGTCTGCTTCTCTTTTTCCCTGCTCATAGTGAGCCAATCCTTTAAAGTAGTGCAATTCTGCACAAGCCAGCGCATAGTCAGGGTGTTCTGATTTGAGTTTACGTAACCCTTCATCCCAGACTTCTAAAGCCTCTTCAAGACCTTGGGAAAGATAAACCGTCCACCCTTTGTTTCTCCAAACAAACCAATACTGTTCATCGTTTTGCAATGCTCGGTCATAGGCAGCTAGTGCGTCAGTATAAAAGCTTAGAGCATTCAGTGCCCATCCCCGACCATTGTGAGATGCAGCAAATTCTGAGTCTAGAGCGATCGCACGATCGAAGGACTCTAATGATTCGCGATAGCGACACAAGTTGGCAAGCATATCACCTTGCTGTACCCAAGCCATTTTGCAGCGCACGTCAAATTTGAGAGACTTCTGATAGGCATTCAATGCTTCTTCAAACTGTCCGATTGCCTGTAAAACATTTCCTAGATTGTGCCAGAGAAGATGAACATCTGATTTGATTTGGATAGCTTCTCGATAACTACTCACTGCTTGTGCAAATCGCTTGCATTGCGCTAATGCTTCGCCTTTACGCATCAAAATTAGCCAATTATCTTCATCCTGACTGAGAGCTAAATAAGTGTCGTAGGCATCGATTGCCTGTGCATAGAGTTTGAGGTTAAATAAAGCATTGCCTTTCTCGCGCCAAGCAACGCTATTGTCAGCATCAAAGTTTAGTGCGTTTTCATAGGACTCTGAAGCTACTTCATATTGTTCTAAGGCACTGAAAGAGAGGCCTCGCTCAGTCCATATGAGAGATTGAAATTTTGTATAAAAATCCGACTCCAATGAAATAATACGGCGGTCAAAGTACTCTATATAGAGATAATCAAATGGTTTAGTATCTAATTGACTCTGGTCAGGCAATAGATTTAAAGCTGTGTTCCAAGCATCAATTATTTCTACACGGTAGTTTTTCTCATTTGAGTTAGCAAGAGACTTAGTGAGCGTTGTGCCTATCAAAACCCAAATGAACCAAGCAAATTTACGACCAATTTCACCTTCTAGCATTCCTCGATAAGTGTCTAAAGCTTCTTCATGACGATCCTGATTTTTTAAGACGTTTGCTTTTGAGAAAAGAGCAATGAAAGCATCTTCACTCGATAAGTCTAGACTTAAAATGTGGTTGACCACCTCAAAGGCTTCTTCATGATGTCCTAAATTATTAAGTGAGTTTAGGCGACCACCCAGAGCTTCAAGATTTTCAGCTTCTATAGACAAAGCATAATCAAAAGATTTGAGAGCCTCTTCATCTTGACCGAGAAAAAGTGCTATTTTTCCTCGACTTAGCCAAATATTGAGTTGATTCTCGTCAAGTTCTAATGATTGATTGTAAGAATCAAGGGCTTTCTCATACTTTCCCAACTTCTCGAAAGCTCTGCCGTAATGATTCCAAATTTTTAGATAATCTGGTTTGAAGACTAATATTTCTGGATTGATTTCAAGGGCTTTCTCATAACTAGAAACTGCTTCCTCAAACCGTCCTAACGTCATTAGAACGTCACCATGTCCTTTCCAAAGCTCAACTTGTGTAAAGAAGAGACTGCGTAAAGCAATGAAAGGACGATCAGTCTCAAATTTCAGTGCTTCTTCATAGCTTTTCAATGCTTCATTGTAATTTTTAGCTTCACTCATTACATGGGCGCGTTCTGCCCATACGAGAAAACTTTGTGAATCACATTCACATGCACGATCAGAACTTATACGAGCTTCCTCATAGCGCCCTAGTATAGCGAGAATTTGACTCTTGAACGACCAAGCGATCGCATAATCTGATTTAGCCTCTAAGAGCCTATCTAAAATATCGAGCGCCTCTTCATTTCTTTGGAGAAGATAAAGAGTGTCTGCACAAACATACCATTCCTCGAAACAGTTGAAATCAAGTTCTTGAGTTTCTTTAAATCTATCAAGCACCCGATCAAATTGTCCCAACGTCCTCAATAAATAAAATTTAATCTGCCAAAGACCATAATTCTTAGAGTTCAAAGCTAGAGAACTATCATAACTATTGAGTGCGTCATCAAATCGTTCTAAACTCTGGAAGCAACGTCCTTGATTTTCCCAAGAAGATGCATCATCTGGCTTGACTTTTAAAGCTTTACCAAAGGCAGAAATAGCTTCTTCATAGCGAGATAAGTTCTGCAAACAAGAAGCTCGATTTACCAAGCTAATATAATCGTTTGAGTTAATTTCGATTGCTCTATCAAAACTAGAAATCGCTTGCTCAAAATCTTTCAAGTTTACAAATGCATGACCTCGCCATAACCAGGCAGCATAATTATCAGGTTGAATTTCTAGAGCCTTATCATAGTTAGTAATTGCTTCCTCATAGCATTGAGAATTAAATAAGGTGTCGCCACGACCAGCCCACGCGAAATAATTATCATCTGATATTTTGATTGCAGAGTCATAACTATTAATGGCAGCATCATACTGATTCAAAGCTCGTAAACAATGTGCTCTATTAAGCCATGCATAATAATGATCAGAAGATATTTTTAGAACTTTATCAAAACTAGCGATCGCTTCCTCATATTGGGCTAGATTTTGAAAACCATAGGCTCGATCAAGCCATATATTCTGATTATTAGGATCAATTTCAAGCGCACGATCGTAACTGACTATTGCTTCTTTATAGCTGTTCAGCGCTGCTAAAGCCGAGCCTCGCCAATGCCAACAGTTTGAATCATTCGGCTGAACTTCTAAAGCTTTATCGAAACTAACGATCGCGTTCGCATAGTCCTTAAGATTGAACAAGGCTATGCCTCGACGATAGCAACAGTACCGATACCGAGGGTAAATTTCTAAGGCTTTGTCGTAGGCAGCGATCGCTTCATCATTTCGTTCGAGGTCTGAGAGCACACAACCTCGGAAATTCCAGAAATAAGAGTTTTTTGGATCAATTTCACTCGCTTTATCCAAAGCCTCAAACGTTTCCTGCTCTTTTTTCGCGTCCCAAAGCACAAGACTGCGACCGTACCAATCTTCAGCAGTTCGAGGAGCGATCGAAACTGCTTGTTCAAGATCGAGCGTCGCTAACTCAGGTTGGTTGATCGATTGACAGTCTATTCCCCTTCGAGCGAGAGCCAAAATATAATCAGGCTGAATTTTCAAAGCTTGAGTGAACGCATCGATCGCATTTTGCTCTTGATATAACCAAGAATAGGCTCGTCCTAGAGCGCACCATGCCGTAAAGTTCTGTGGCTCTAGCCTAATGACTTCCTGAAAAACCTCTAGTGCCTGTTCATACCGGGATTCAAGAAGTTGCTCGTTTCCCTGCCTAAGCAATTCTTTTACACGCTCGACTCTTGACGTGGGCATCCTTCAACCTCCGACAGGTGTTTTCTCTTACTACCCTATACGGAGTTTTTCTTGGATGCCAGGAAAATTATTTTGCTTTAATATTCCTGATTTGCCACTATCCCAAAGTCATTTTTTCGATTGTTTTCGTTGTAGTTACTGTTACAACTAGCATCATTTTTATCATTGCAACAGTAACTACCCGTAACGTACCACAAGGCTTATTTAGTAAGATATTTCATCCTTTCACACAAATCACCTGTTTCAGTGTTGCCACCACTTCCACCAAGTCCGCCTGATTTGCCATCACCTGATCGATCGGCTTATACGCCGCCGGAATTTCATCCAGCACCCCTTCATCTTTGCGGCACTCAACGCCTTCCGTTTGCCGAATCAAATCATCCAACGTATAAGCATTCTTCGCCCTATTGCGAGACATCAAGCGACCTGCGCCATGACTACAGTTATGAACTAAAACCGGAGTGTAATGACTAGTAAAGACGACATAATTATGATTGTCCTTGACAGTAAAGTTATACACCATTGTATCTAAATCACATTGTGTCTTAAAAACTCGATTCATCGTCAGTGTTGCATCCAAGTTCTGACCTGCAAACTGGCTTAAACTTACCATTTTTCCCTGTTTAGCCTTTGAACTTAGATCAGGACACACTAGCTCACCTCCCGCGATCGCATGAGCTAAAACAAGCTTGTCAGAATATTTTCGCTCAGAGAATGTATCAACAATTATACGCTTACAGAGATCCCGAAGCTTGTTTAGTGTTGCGTTATCACGAAACTCAATGACATAGTTAGTGCGATTCGGGTAAACCTTGTAAACGATTCCTAGAGATAAGAAGGTACATACCAGCACAGAAAACATCTTTTGTTTCCCGATACTGATTGAAACAACGCTACTCCCACAACTTCCGTCTCCATCTAAGTAACCTGCTAAGAAATAGAGGGAAAGTAGAGGATTGCTCATCAAAATGCTAGGCAGTTTTGGCATTAACTGATAAACCTTCATCACAAAGTCTGGATCACTAATCGTAAGTTCAATCAATCCTTGGCTTTGAATGGGTCTTTCTCCTAGTTGACTAGCCCTTGGCTTCTGCTCCCTTACAGAAACTTTAGGGGTGTAGTTTCTAAATAGAACTTCTACAGCTTCCATGAAAGACCGTTTAACAGGAGTCGCGGCTTGATAAATTCGCACGTAGGTATGCATATATTTTCCGCCACGAGGTCTGTTTCCTGCTTGAGGCGCATTTTGGCGCTCTCGAATGTGAATCGTTCCATCTGACAAAATTAAGCCCAGCAAGTAGTAGAAATTAGTGTCTTGATCCGCGATCGTCAAGTGAGACGGCAGATTAAGCTGAGTTGGAACAATCGCACCAATGGAAGACTGAGCGATTTCTTCAACAGATCGATAAACGAGTTTACCTCGTTCATAGGTTGCAAATGGATGGTTAGCTGTACAAGTAATTGTATTGTTCAGCCTACGGCGAGTTTGAGACAGCGAGTATTGATTGGCTAAAGCTAACCGTTCACTCTTCTCTAAAATTTCCTTTGCTTCAAAGCGTTGTGAGTCCGCGTTATAAGAAATGAGCTTGATGTCTTCATCTGACTGAAAAACGTCTTCAATACTCATCAGTCCATTCTCAGTCAAAACTTGTGTTCCGGCTGCAAAGCAAGAACAGTAGCTTTCGTGGTTGCCTTTACCCTTGACAATGAAAGACTTTGCCCCCATCAAGCCAGGAATGATTCCATAGTCGGTTTCTCTTGCCCGCACAGCCCCCTTGCGAGTCACATACACCTCTTCACCGTAGTGGACTTCTTTTTCGGCGTAGTTGTGGTGACAGTTGACCGACAGCAAAGGCTTTGTGGGCTTGCCGCCTGCCAGATGTTTTTCGACCACGCGCTGAAATCGAGCCATCATCACTTCGCGATTGTAGAGTGCATACTGCTGGGCCCACTGCAAATCACGCCAGTAATCGTCAAACTCAGAAGTCCCTGCGACAAAGTAAGCCAGATCAGGATCAGGCAGCTTGTCCTGCATCAGTTTCGCCAGTTGTTTTCCGGTGTTGATGTGGTTTTGTGCCAGCATGTTGCCAATGTTGCGAGACCCGGAATGTAGCATCAGCCACACCTGATCTTCGGTGTCGAGACACAGTTCGATGAAGTGATTCAAATTGTTACGATCGCTCATTCAGTTGCTTAAGTCGCCAAAGTCGCAATTTAATACTGCTTTGACTTCTATTTAGCACGGCGATAGAGGTCTCGATCGAGTGGTTAAGCACAAACTGGTCTTGCTCAGGTGTCCAGCTTTTCCTGGTTGTAATCCGCTTCATATTAGGCGGACGCTTCCAGGTCAACACATCTTCAGCTTTTGCTCGCTTTCTAGGTAAAGCTAAACAATCCTGATAGTACAGACCTTGAGTGATTAGCTGTGCATCTTCCTTGTAGACAGCAATGTTGTAAACCTGGTCTCTAACATTTCGGCTAGAAGTTTTACCAGTCATCCGATTGAGAAATTTCAAGTACTGATCAGCATTAGACGAGCCTGCTGTGACAAAAGACAAGAATGGAAAACCTTTTGTGGTCAAACCCAATGCCCCATCTCCATCCAGCAATCCCCTGAAATAATCAACCTCAGAAAACTGACAACAAGGTACATCAATCAAAGAAGATTTTCTTCCACTTAGCAAACCCCACGATTCAAAGAGATCTCGAAACCGCTTGTCATAAACTGCCCATGTAACAGAGTTGTAGTCGTCCGCAAAATTGGTAGAACGGACACGCTCTGTAATGGATGAGTGACAGGGCACAAGTTCTTTGAACGCCCATAGTAAGGCTTCGTCTTTTTTGCTCACTTGGATCACTGTCTTGCCACGATTTCGCGTGGACTTATAGTAATGACCGTCTGCTTGCAGAAAGCCAAATAGATAGGCAATCTTTGGGTTTTTGAGACTGATATCCGTGGTGTTCATTTCACTAGAACATCATCTATCACTTGAGCAATCGGCTAGGTCATTTCTGCCTAGCTCTACACCTTCCGATTCGGTGCAGTTCGGAGCACACCTTCATCCTAAATAGATTAGGATGCCCAAGTCCCTCTGCTCTCTACGGGGCGTTTGACCGCTTCCCTCGGTATTAGCATCTCAGCCTTCACCGATTTGGACGAGTTTTCATTACTGCATTACTACAGTACGGGGCAATCCTTCACCCCCTCCAAGCGAACCCATTTGCTTCATGGCTTTGCTTTCGAGGTGCTGTACCCCAGAATGCAGTTCCTTAAAGTCGCGCCAGCCTTGCCAGTTGAGAACGGTCTTTTCGACCTCCTTGTTTTCGTTAAAGCCAACCGGAATAATCGCTTCAACTTCCTGCCGAATTTTCTTGAGTTTGCCTTCTAGCTGATTGGCATGAAAAGTGGTTTTGATCGCGACCATTCCACAGCCAATATCAACCCCCACCGCAGCCGGGATAATGGCATCTTTGGTCGCCACCACTGAGCCAACTAGCGCCCCTTTGCCCAAATGGACATCAGGCATCAGAGCCACATGCTTAAAGACAAATGGCAGAGAAGCGACGTTTTTGGCCATTCTGGTTTCGTCACTGCTCATGTCGTGATTTGCCCAGGAGAGAACGGGCTTAGGTGTAGAAAGATTTAACTTTTCGTATGGCATAAATGTTTGCCTTTTGTATGGTTTTGTCGAACGACGTGATCAGTCTTCCCCACCTTTTAGCAGGTATTGATTGTTGATCACCTTGATGGATAACTGACCCTGAAGCACTTGGCTGTGAGTTTCGACGATCGGTCTAACCACAATGCCTTCTCGATGGTTTTTGGTGTCTTCATAGTAGCCTTCTGCTAACGTAAGTAAGTCTTCGAGTGAATAGTTGAACGGTTGACCAACACTTAAAATCGGCACTGTTTGTAGACCCCATTTTGTACAAAATTTACAAAGAGAATCAAAGTCGAGAAATCTTCCTGCTTGAATGTCAAACACACTAAACACAAAGAGATCTAGCCCCTTCAAACCGAGTCGATTTTTTTGAATGCCTGGGCCACAAATTTCACCTTGCACTGCAAATCCATCGGGAAGTTGGGTGAGGTTATATTGATCGACCATTTGCCAATAGGCATTCTGACTAGGCTTTAGTTCATAGTTTCGAGAGCAGACATAGAGTTTGTCGTCGAGTTTTGCATAGGTCGCAGAAGTGCCATCACATTTGAGCGAAAAGTAAACGGTCTTGCCTCGCAATTCATCTAAAACAGCGATCGCTGACTGCACTCTAATTTCGTCTGTCTTGGGCACAAAGGACGGAAACCCTGCCGCTTGATCTTTAGAATCTTCGGGAATGACTGGCTCAAATTTGATGACTTCACACAATTGAGTCATGTCATCGCCTACTTGATAGTCAAAACTGCTCTGGGCGGGCAAACAACTCGATAAAGGCAACGCTAACCCCTGACTCAAAACGCCTTTCATCTTTTTGGTTTTGACTCTAAATTTGGACGGCCGCATAAATTCTGACCAATCTTTTTCAGGCAAAACAGAATCAATTTCAAAGAAGGCACAGCGATCGCCTACTTCAAATTCTCCTTTTTTAACCACCAAACTCCAGCCCATTACCGTTGCTTTCTCAATAAAGTCGGCACCCGAAATCGGTTCTAATTTAGCAATTGTTTGAACAGAAACGAGTTTGCGCTCCATGATGTTTGCCTCGATCGACGTTCACTAACCTTTCCTGAAGGAAGCTGTATTACTTATACTACAAAAATACTACAAGCCTGTCAACCACATCATAGCCAATGACGCTTAAGGGTAGAGATCGGTAGAGATCGGCTTGAAAGGAAGGAGTGTCATCCCTCAACTATAGGATTCACTGTAAAATATCAACGTTGACAGCAGCCTGCTACAAAGTGAGGAGAAACCATGACTAGCCAGCCAGATTCGCCGATCGGCATTCAGTACGAACTGCGGCAACTAGCGACCGCGACCACTGAATTAGCCGAACGAATTGACACGCTTACACAGGTTGTAACGACAGGGTTCGACGAACTCAGAGAAGTCGTGACTAACGGTTTCACCGAACTCAAAGAAATCACTCAGCAGCAAGCGGATACTGCTCGAATCCAGGCAGAGAGCATTCGATCGCAGACAGAGAGCATCAATCGTTTCCTGACCCTTTTGGAGCGCGATCGTACCTAGCGCGGTCGTTACGAAGTCTTTTAGAATCGTGAAAACCAAATACAGCAGATCTCTGGTAGACGAGATCCCTAAGTCTTAAGCAATTACAGCCAGAATGTTTTAACGCAAGCTTCTGAATCAAAAACCTAAAACACACCTGGTTTTACTCACCTCACCTGCCCCAGCAACTCAATCAACCGCGAGACATTTTCGGTCTGTGCCGAGATAATTGCGGTCTGCGCGACGACGATCGCTGTTTGCTCTCTGACGGTCACTTCTTGAGCTTCGGTTAGGCGCTGGATGGATTCGTTCTGCCATGTAGCCACTTTGAGCAGGTGATCGACCGAAAGCGAGAGCCGCTCAATACCCTGGTTGGTGCAATCAATCTTCTTGGCTCATTCCGTCGTTGCGGTTGCTAATTGTCTGAGTTCGTACTGGATTCCGATCGTGGGATCTGACTGGCTCATTACCTTATCTCCCGCTGCTCAGAAAATAGTAGCAGAGGTTTAGACCTCCAGCATTCTCGATAATTCTATTCAAACTGCCAAAAGCCTTGATAGGTATCTGATAGGTAAATGGGCAATACTGGACTCGAACCAGTAACATCCTGCTTGTAAGGCAGGCGCTCTACCATTGAGCTAATCGCCCTTACTCGTTGATCATTGTAGCAGAGAGTTCTCTGTCTATTACGATAAGGGACAGATTTACTAATTTTTTGCCATGCCTTCTGGCCGCACCCACGACAGCATTACTCTGTGGAGTCTCCCGATCGTTGCTGGGGCCGCCTTTGTGCAAACTCAGAGCGGCAATCTCACCCTGATCCTATCGGGCTGCTTTTTGTTTAGCGGGTTGATGTTTGGCCCTGACCTCGACATCTATTCTCAACAGTACAAACGCTGGGGAGTCTTGCGCTGGATCTGGCTGCCCTATCGCAAAAGTATGCGCCACCGTTCTGTTTTGTCTCACGGACTGATCATCGGAACGGGACTGCGAATTCTCTATTTGTCGGTCTGGATCGCCCTCCTGGTCAGCATTCTAATTTTGGGCGCTGCCATTGCTCATTCCCTCGATCGCTGGCAATCGATCGCTCAACAAAGGTTCGTAGTCAGTCTTGACAGCATCGTGCGATCGCTTCAACAGCATCCTAGAGAATGGATTGCGGCGGCGATCGGGCTAGAACTCGGCTCCCTCAGTCACAGCCTTAGCGATTGGGTCGGGTCGCGCTACAAACAACTCAAACGCGGCAAAAAACGGATTAAGCGATCCAAGCGTTGACCGAATTTATAAGACTCGAAATTTGTCAGAATGAACTCACAGATCTATCTAGAGAGAAAACAGTTCATGCGATTACTACATACCATGCTGCGAGTGGGCAATCTCGACGAGTCACTCAAATTTTATTGCGACGTGTTGGGCATGACCCTGCTCAGAAAGAAAGACTACCCAGGCGGCGAATTTACCCTGGCATTTATCGGCTATGGCGACGAGTCAGACCACACCGTGATTGAGTTGACGCACAACTGGGGAAAAGATCACTACACCCTGGGAGACGCTTATGGGCATGTGGCGATCGGCGTTGACGACATTTACAGCACTTGTGAACAGATTCGCGATCGTGGCGGCAAAATCACCCGTGAACCTGGTGCCATGAAACATGGCTCAACAGTGATCGCGTTTGTCGAAGACCCCGATGGCTACAAAATTGAATTGATTCAACAAAAACCTCAAGAAGCCACTTCTGAGAACTCGATTTCTGACAAAGCCCCTGCGACGACCAGCGCGTAATTTTCTCCCCGTCCTCACTCCCCGCTATATACTTCCTGATGGAGGCTAAGTTCGTCTGTTGTGATGGCCGTGTGTTGCAGCAGTCAGGTGAGGAGTGAGACGGTGAGAAACGTTGATTGGTTAGCTGGGAGTCTTTGCGGCTTGGGTATTTTGGCGAATGCGCTACCCGGAGGGGCGATTCCGTCACAGATACCAGAACTTCTCGCAGAAGGGACGATTCAGACTGAGAAGCCTGAGATCGTTCCTGCGGGAATTGCGCCCCCTGAATCATTGCCCAACCTACCAGAATGGCAGCCAGAACTCAACGACTCTCTTGATGAGAATCCGATGGCTCAAATGACTTCGGTCTCGCAGCTAACGGATGTCAAACCGGGCGATTGGGCGTTTCAGGCACTTCAGACCTTGGTCGATCGCTATGGCGTAATGGCAGGCTACCCCGATGGCACCTTTAAGGGCAACCGTCCTCTGACTCGCTATGAGTTTAGTGCGGCGATGAATGCAGTGATCGGCAGAATTGAGGAACAGCTACTTTTGGGCGATCTGAGCAGTGAGGCGCAGCAGGATGTTCTCACCGTTCGCCGATTGGTAACTGCTTATGGAAATGCGACCGAAGACTTGCGAAAACGAGTCAACGATTTGACCAGTCGTAGTCAGACCTTAGTCAAACAAGAATTTTCAACGACCACTAAACTCAACGGTCAAACGGTTTTTGCGGCCACCGATGGCACCGACAATGGACTGACGCTAGTCTCTCGGACTCGGCTGACCTTGACCACCAGCTTTAACGGGCGCGATCGCCTCATCACCCAACTCGAAGCCGGGAACAACGGAGACGACGCGATTTCTACGGCGCACAATCAGCGCCAAAATTTGCTAGGCACGGCCGGGCTTTTAGCGGACGGCGGCGGATTAGATTATGTCAATATTGACAGTCAGTTGCGCTTGAGAAAGCTGTATTACGTGTTTCAGCCTACACCCAATCTGGAGGTGGCGGTCGGGCCGAGTTTGCCGCCCAGTGATTTTATCGATCGCAACGGGTTTGCCAATAACACCGCCGAAAATTTTGCGTCCAGTTTCTTCGCCAACAATCCTTTAATTGTCCAAAATGAAATCGATCGCTTTGGGGGAGCGGGGGCAACGGCTTCCTGGACGGTGCAAGACAATCTGACGCTGAGGGCGCTGTATGCGGCGGCGGATGGCTCCAATCCATCTGGGACGGTAAGCGGGGGCGGTTTGTTTGGTGACCGATATCAGGCGACGCTAGAAGCAGAATACAGCCTGACCCAACTGCCGATTACGGTGCGCCTTCAATATACTCATGCTCAGATCAACGGCACGACAATCAACGCAGCAGGCCTCAATGCAGAATGGGCCGTCAAGCGGCAGTTTGGGGTATTTGGGCGATTGGGAATTGGCAGCTATCAAGGGTTTAACTCGGCGATCGGGCAAGATTTGGATCTCAATCCGACCAGTTGGGCTTTTGGCTTCACGGTGCGAAACTTTCTGATTCCTGGCTCAAAAGCGGGGGTGGCGATCGGTCAACCTTTTGTCGAAAGTAAACTGGGCAACGCGACGCAAACCAATTTTGAGGCGTACTTTGGCTTGTTGCTCAACGATCACATTAATTTCAGTCCATCTTTTATGGTGGTGACCAATCCGAACGATCAAGCCAGCCCGACTATCTATCAATGGGTCGTCCGGTTTGTGATCGAGTATTAGTAAGCCAGATAGACATCAAGAAGTTTTCACTTCAGCAGCTATCATCATGTTAATTCTTTTACCTCCGTAATTATGCCAGAAGACTACCTTGTAATCATTACTGATGAAGCTGATGAAACCTCCGTACCAATCGAAGGGCAACGAGGATGGGGTGAAGAAGTCCGTAAACGCTTCTCTAGTTTCAAGGAGATCCGGTTGCCAGTTTCTCAGCTAGAGCAAAACATGACTCAGTTTTTGCATCTGATCGGGCGATTGTTCAAACAGGTAGATCAAGAGATTGGTTCAGAATCGGATATGAAGCTAGATGAGGTGGAGCTATCCGTTGAAATCAGTGGCAAAGGAGAAGTTAAATTAGTGGCAGGCGGAAAAGCTGCTGGAAAAGGTGCAATTAAGCTGAAGTTTACACGATCGGACAAAAAGTAAATGGCAAGCAATTGGGCGATCGTCATTGGGATTAACCAGTATCGATTTTTGCAGCCGTTGAAGTATGCCAAGCGAGATGCAGAAGCGATGCAGAATTTTCTGATGCAGGAAGCCAGATTCGATCGCATCTTTTTGTTCACTGATGATTCTCCCTCAATTGGCGGCAAGCCTACCGAACCGTTTCGGGCGAATTTGCTGCGAGTCTTACGTCAGGTCTTTGACAAGCCGTTTATGAAAGATGGCGATAACTTCTGGTTTTTCTTCAGTGGACATGGGATTCCGCACAATGGGCAGGATTATTTGATGCCTCTAGATGGCGATCCAGAAGATATTGAAAACACAGGCATTTCCACCAACACAATTACCAATTATTTGCGGAGTTGCGGAGCCGATAATGCGGTGATGATTTTGGATGCTTGTCGCAGTGGGGGCAAGAAAAGTGGAGAAGGGATTGGCAGACAAACAGAGGCAAAAGCCCGTCAAACTGGGGTGATCAGTCTCTTTTCGTGCAGTCCCGATCAATATTCTTATGAACTAGAAGCCATTGGACAGGGAGCCTTTACCTATGCCTTGCTAGAAGGATTAGACCTTTCCGAGAATTTACAAGCGAGACTACTCCTGGGTTTGAGGTCATTT
>NZ_JBJPHS010000089.1:0-25092 GCF_052939495.1 Phormidesmis sp. 146-12
AGACAATATTTCTCGTTCAAAGTCCCTCACTGGTGGGGGATTTAGGGGGCTGCCCAGCTTAGTAACCGTAGCGAAAGATGATCATCGAATTCACGTTTGTTTAAGGGGCGCTAGAGGGATCTCATAGCTGATCACCGACTAAACATGTTCATCTGCGATCGACTGATGCTTTTAACTCGGACAATTCACGATACGAAGTGGCTAGTTGATGGTGATTAACCCTTCAGATGGTCATGGAGTTCTACTTAGGAAGGTTCACGTTCGGGGAGTTGGGCGGGTTTGATGGCGATCGTTTGTGACTTACCACTGCGATTGATCGTGACCTGTAGCGGATTGCCCACATTCGTTTTTTCGACTTGCTGCTGCACCTGTCGAGAATTCTGAATCGCGACCCCATTCACAGACTCAATCACATCACCCGGACGAATCCCCCCACGAGCCGCAGGCGAATTTTGAGCGATCGCCACCACGACCACCCCCGTATCTCTGTCAACTTTGAAGCCAGCATCACTCTGATTAATCTGCGATCGCAACTCCGGAGTCAACTCCACCATCTGCACACCCAAATAGGGATGATCGGCTCGACCTTTGGTGATTAGTTGGTCTACAATGCGCCGAAACGTATTAACCGGAATCGCAAACCCCAACCCCTGTGCGCCTTGAATGATCGCCGTATTCATGCCAATGACCTCCCCCGCCGCATTCAACAACGGCCCGCCAGAATTGCCAGGATTAATCGCTGCATCCGTTTGAATAAACTCCACCCGCTCCGCCGGAACGCCCACATCCGCACTCGATCGCCCCGTTGCGCTGACAATTCCCTGCGTCACTGTATTGTCCAATCCCAACGGATTACCAATGGCGATCGCTGCCTGTCCGGGCTGCAAATTATCCGAGTCACCCAACTTCACCATCGGTAGATTTGTCGCTTTGATTTTGACAACAGCCGTATCCGTGACGCGATCGACTCCCACCACGTCTCCTTCAAACCGCCGCCCATCTTTGAGAATCACCGTCACCCGATCGGCACCCGCAATCACATGGGCATTGGTTACAATCTGGCCATCTTGACTGATGATAAACCCCGACCCTGTGCCTCGCTGTACCCGCTCTTGAGGCTGATTGTCTCCGCCAAAAAAGCGATCCAGAATAGGATTTTGAGATTGCTGCTGCACCGTCCGACTCGCATTAATTCTCACTACCGCATCTCCCACCTGCTGCACCACTTGCGCCACATAGTCTGGGTCGTCCGTTCTCACGGCGGGTTGAGCGGCAGGGGTCGCTGATTGGGTTGGAGCCGACTGGGTAGGCGCGATCGCTTCTGGCGTAACCGTCACATCTCGATTAGAAAGCGCCCCACTACAGCCCGCCATCCACAGCGCCAGACAGAAAACAGGTTGTTTGAGCAGTCGTTTGATCATAATGCTTGTCATCCAGTTTATTTCTGAACTTTACCAGAGGCAGCGACTTAGAACATCTCTCTCACTGTAGCGATCGATTGCAATGGTCGGTTTTGCTTTTTTCGGTGCGACCTGGCCAAACCAAGCGATGATGAAGAGTGGATTATAGGCATGTTAGATGTGATCCAGTTTACATTTCATTCTCAGTAGTGACATGGCAATTCAGACAGAACCGATGCTGACGGATTGTTTTGAGCTTCTCAAGTCTGCTGAAGTGCGCCCTTTTCAAGTCATTGGACACCGAGGCGCACGAGGATTGATGCCCGAAAATACGATCGCCGCCTTCGCTCTGGCTACCCGTCTAGGAGTGGATGCGCTGGAGTTAGACGTGGGACTGACGGCCGATGGCGTGTTGGTCGTCGCTCACGATCCCGAAATTTCTCATATGCTCTGTCTCAATCCCGATGGCAGCCATCTCAAACGCTATCCTCGACGACTGATTCGCAAGCTGACTTTAGCAGAGGTGCAACAGTTTGATTGTGGGTCTCTCAATCCCAATCCGATGCGCTTTCCTGAGCAGCAATTAGTGCCCGGTGAACGAATTCCCACGCTTGCTCAAGTGTTTGAACATCAGATGCAGCACTTTCCCGATTCGCAGGTGAAATATACGATCGAATGCAAAGTTAATCCCTTAAGAATCAATCCGTTGCGATCGCGCGATACCTTTGGGGCCAGTTTGTTTGCCAAAAAGTTGGTGAATCTGGTGCGAGAGTATGGGTTGAGCGATCGCGTTACGATTCAATCATTTGAGTGGCGAGTGCTGCGGGCTGTCAAAAATTTGGAGCCTCAGATTCAGACGGCGGCTCTGATTCGTCAGTATCGCAATAAGCCCGGAACGCTGTTGTCTCAAGCTAGAATTGCTTCCCCGTTTCTCGCTGGCTTTGACTTTAAGCGCTATCACGGCAACATTGCAGCACTGGTTAAAGAAACTGGGTTTATCGATCGCTATTCCCCCAATTTTGAAACGCTAATCCCAGAGTCTCGCCATTTTATTCAGTCGGTACAAGAAATTCAGAAGGCGGGTTTTCCGGTGATCCCCTGGACGGTGAATGATGCAACCAAAATGCAGCGTTTGATCGATCTGGGTGTAGATGGATTGATTACAGATTATCCCAATGTATTGATCAATCTTCTACGGAAGCGAGGGATGAGGGAGAACTTCGTTCCGCTGCGCGAGGAGGGATGAGGGATGAGGGATGAGGGAGAACTTCGTTCCGCTGTGCGAGAGGAATGAACACCAAAAAGATTCTGGAATTTATGCAAACCTTCCATTTTCTGGACAAAATGAGAGGAATCTACTGATCTAGGTTTGTTGCATGAGCGAACTGGAGGAAACGCTGAGGCGGCTGGTTAGGGAAGCCTGTGAGCACGATCGGGGCAGCCCTGTACGTCAGAGAAATTTAACCAAGATCATTCGTTTAGTCGCTCCCAAACTCTGGAAAGAAAACAAGCCTTATTACGCCGATGCGTTGCAGCAAACCTGGGTTTATTTTTGTCGCAACCTGTGTGAGGGAGATACGGCTGATCCCTATGATCCCAACGCGGCTGGTGTCGCAACCTGGCTTAATGCTTACCTGCGGCGACGGCTACAAGACTTTTTTATCAAAGAGCGCGAAGACATTAAAATCACGACTCCTCCTCGGCGGTTTGGGGGGCTGGGAGAAGATTCAGAATTTGATCCCGTAGACAATCTGATCGCGAGTCCAGACATTCCTCCTCTGCTCGAAGCTGTGAGAGCCTGGGCAGAATCTGACCCAAACGGAGAATTGCAGAGTCATATCAAAGGATCGCCTGCTGTCACCTGTCAGATTCTGATTTTGAGACGACTGCCTCCCGAAAGTAGCTGGAAAGAACTCTCTGAGGAGTTTGGGCTACCCATTCCAACGTTGAGCAGCTTTTATCAGCGCCAATGTCTGCCTCGCTTGCGTAAATTTGGTGAGTCAGAAGGATATCTGTAGAGGAGGACTTGTTATGCCTTTTAGCACACACTCAGAATTTTCTTTGCCGTTGCCCATCCCGCGATCGACACTCGCGATCGCTCAACAGTTTGCCAACGAGCAGCCTACTCCCCAAAAAGCGACCCAAATCCAACTCAACACGCTGGCCGTTTCTATCGTCAACGACTATCTACAACTGATAGGCATTCCAACCGACTTGACCGCAAGCGATTGCTGGAATCCTATCACAAGGCTCTGTGCAGATGTCGCTGATCTGGTGTTGCCCAATGTGGGTCGTTTGGAATGTCGCCCTGTGAGCCGCGATCGCTCGACTTGCTATGTACCTCCCGAAGTATGGGACGATCGGGCTGGCTATGTGGTGGTGCAGATCAATGAGGAATTGCAAGAAGCGATCGTATTGGGATTTACGCCAACCGTGAATTCAGAAACCCTGTCTCTGCGAAGCTTACGATCGCCCGAAGACTTAATTGATCATTTACACGAGTTGAGACAGTTTGAAGTCGTTAGAAGTTTAGTCAGCTTAAATCACTGGTTTCAAGGCATTTTTGAGAGCGGTTGGCAGTCCGTCGAATCGTTGCTCAATCCTTCAGACGTTCGATTTGCTTATCGAGGGAGAGACAGCGCGATCGACTTCCCCAGACGTGCCAAACTAATTGATCTGGGCATTCAACTCGCTCACCACTCGGTTGCTCTGGTAATCGAACTCAGACCCCAAGCAAATCAGCAAACCGAAATTCTGCTACAAGTGCATCCGACCAATGCAGCCTTTTTGCCCCCTCAGCTACATTTATCTGTTTTGGATGACGCAAACAACACCTTTTTGGAAGTGCAATCCAGAAATGCAGACAACTACATTCAGTTGCAGTTTAGCGGTGACGCTGGCGAACAGTTTAGAATCAGCATCGCGTTAGAAGATGCCCGTGCGATCGAGGAGTTTGTGATTTAACGTGAATTCGATGAAATCCTTCGCTGCGGTGATCGCTCCGGGCAGCCCCCTAAATCCCCCAAGTTTGGGGGACTTTGAGCAAAAAATCCCATCCGGAAGTCCCCCAGATTGGGGGGTTGGGGGGCGAAAGTGCTGAATCACGAAGCGAAAAAACTCTGTCGAATTCATGTTGATTTAGCGCGTAGTTCAACAAGCCAATCAACTGTTAGGCATTGAAATCAGGACTTGAGATTAGGACTTGAGAAACTTGACGTAGACCTGATCGCACCGCGCAGTTTCAACACCCGTTGTCGGTTGGTAGCCACTGGTTTCGTAGAGTTGGACAGCCTCCTTCAAAACGCTGGCAGTTTCGATCCAGATTTGCTCAAAGTGACGAAGCGCGATCGCCTGTTCTAACTGCTGCAACAAAAACTTTCCCAATCCCTGCCCTCTCGCCTCTGGCAACAAATACATTTTGCGAATTTCGACCGCTTTTTTGCCTCGCGAGATGGGATAGTAAGCCGCCG
Source organism: Phormidesmis sp. 146-12 (assembly GCF_052939495.1). Taxonomy (NCBI): domain Bacteria; kingdom Bacillati; phylum Cyanobacteriota; class Cyanophyceae; order Leptolyngbyales; family Leptolyngbyaceae; genus Phormidesmis; species Phormidesmis sp. 146-12. The sequence continues at coordinate 4,871 of NZ_JBJPHS010000089.1, forward strand.
TTCCGACCAGTCGATCAGAATGCTCAATCACCCAAAACTCGCCCCCGATCGCCTCATAACATTGCTCAACTTCTAAGACATCGCGATCGGCTCCTAGCGGCTCCCAACTCAACCCATAGTCAGCCAACACAGCACCAATCATCTTAGCGGCGGTGGAGCGATCGTCCCTTTGCCAAGAGCGAATCAGAAAATCACGATATTGAATGTTCACAAGTTTCTGTAGGTTAAGCGCTCAAAATTCCAACCAGAATGCGGAGGAGTGCTTCTAAATCTGCGGGCACTCGATATAAATTTAAGTCTTGATGGATTTGTTTTGAGGCTCGATCGAGCGATCCAAACTGCCAGATGTCACCCGTGGAGACGGCTCCATAAAAAACTGATTGTTCTGAATCAGTCCAACGATCGAGCGCGATTAACTCGACTGCTAATTGGGTAAACCCCCTGGTCAAGTCAGCATTTTTTGCCTCGATCACTAAAAGTTTTTGGGCAGCTTGCAAATAGTAGTCCAGGGTTCCTTTGAGTTGTTCTGTAACGTTTAAGGGATACTCAATCCTCAGTTGAGCGCGTGTGTAGTGAATTACATCAATCAAAATCGGTGCGATCAGCAATTCTCTACGAGCAGCTTCGCTGGTCAGCCTAACTAAAGGTAAGCTCTCTTCGATTCGGAGTTTGAGATCTTGTAAGCGATCGAGTCCCGCCACAAACTGCGGAAGCATTAGAGAGGCTCTGACTAATGAAAAACCAAATTCTGCCAGAATGTCGTCCGGCTCAAACGGCATCTCAAAATAGCTTCTAAACGTATAGGACTGATCTGGCTGAAGAATCGGAATTTTACTCATTAGCTATGAATTCGGGGTTCTGGGTGCAACGTAGATAATAAGTCACTCTCAACCTGAGCAAGGGATTGGAGACGATCGGTGAGAAGCAATCGCTCAAAATACTCATCTGCCAATGACCAATAAATGCCATAGTGACGCGCCTCAGAAGCCATGAGTCCCCGATAAAATCGAGCCAGTTCAGCATCGGGACAGTGTGCGCCCAACAAACCCAACCGTTCGTGACTACGAGCCTCGATCAGCGCAGACACTAACAGGGAATCGAGGAGGCGATCGGGTTCATTCCGCCGAATTTGCTTATTTAACCCGGCCCCATAAGGGGGAGGAGCCAGAGGCGCTAACGGAATGCCACGCCGTTCTAAAATCTGATTGACCTGCTCAAAGTGCTGCAATTCTTCTTGAGCGATCGCCGTCAACGATCGAACCAATTTTGCACTCGACGGATAGCGAAACATCAGATTGAGCGCTACGCCTGCTGCTTTTCGTTCGCAGTGAGAATGATCCAGCAAAACGGTGTTAAGGTTTCCCAATGCCTGTTCTAGCCATGCGGCAGACGTGGGCTGATGCAAAAATTTGATCGCAGTCAGGGTTGAGGAACTCACAGGAATCGTCATGATTTGGTTGGCATTTGCAATTTTAACGGCTTTCTTTGAGTCTTTGAAAGATGTCTCTAGCAAATACGGATTGAGAAAAATTGACGAATATATTGTGACCTGGGTCTCGATCGTATTCTCAGCCCTGTTCCTCATCCCATTATTATTGTTGACTAAAATTCCGACACTCAATGCTCAGTTTTGGATTGCATTACTGATCGGAGGCAGTCTTAATGTGATTTCTTTTACGCTATATATTAAAGCGATTAAAGCGTCAGATTTGTCATTGACGGTTCCGATCGTGACATTGACACCGCTGTTTCTTTTGGTTACATCGCCGCTGATTGTTCACGAGTCGCCTAGCGTTGCTGATGGGATTGGCGTTTTTATGATTGTAGTCGGCTCGTATGTATTAAATCTGAGAGAACGCAGTCGAGGATATTTTGCTCCATTGCGGGCCATTTTGCGAGAAAAAGGTAGTCGTCTGATGTTGATGGTTGCATTCATCTGGAGTATCACCTCCAATTTCGACAAAGTAGGCGTAGTGAATTCTTCTCCGTTGTTTTGGTCAACCGCCCTGTATTTATTTTTAGCGATCGGCATCTTTCCGATCGTGCTTTACAAGTCGCGCCGCCATTTTGATCAGATTCTTTCCAATGTTAAAGTGCTGGCGACGATCGGGCTATTTCACGCTTTAGCGATTAGCTTTCAAATGATTGCCGTTACTTACACGCTGGTCACTCAAGTCATTGCCATCAAGCGAATGAGCGCCTTGATCAGTGTTTTATTTGGACATTTTCTATTGAAAGAATCAGGACTACAAGAACGATTAGTGGGTGCAGCTATCATGGTCACAGGCGTAATCGTCATGACGTTGCTGTAGCGATTCTCAGCAAGATTATTAGTAACTAAGGTTCTTTATCAATTTCTTGCTTGCTTTTGTTCACCTTCCCATTCCACCGTTCCAACTGCTACGTTACCCAACTCATTTAGCGTTCCTTCAAACATGCCAACCTGTCCCGGTTTTAGAGATTCTGGTGTGACATATACAAAGCGAGAAACAGATGAAGATGGAGAACCTTCTGGCGTAATTGTGTATTTGACGATCGCATACCGCACTGTTTTTCCAGTATCATTTCGGACTTGTCCAATTAGACGATCGCCCTGTTTCTCAAAGTTTAATACCGTCATCTGTGGTTTAGATTTTATCTGAGGCACATTACACAAACGGCTCAGATTTACTACTTTTTGACGCGCCGTTCGCAGATAACAAATCGGCAAATTGGCATCTAACCGTTGCCCTGAAGCTTTCGCCAACACAGAATTTTGGACAGCGATCGGACTGAGCGCAATTCCCCCTGCAATTAGCCCGTAAATAAGGTTTGGCATAAACTTCTCAATGTCATCTTCATTAGTCCTTCAAAATTTTCAGCTACAAACCGGAAACTTCTGCTCAAAGCCAGAAAAGTCACTTGAGAAGATCCAAACTCTCAAGGAAATTTTGAAACTTCAGTAAAAACTCGCACCAGTTCGATTAAGCTTCTGAGTTAGAGTGCAATCGGTTTGTCAAACAAACTGAACTGCTTATCAGGGGTCATTCATAGCGTGCATTTAAGCAAAAAGCGGGTTAATTCGACCTGTTTCATCGCTTAAATCTAGAAGAGATTGGTGTAGTCTGCCTCGTTTTTGACGATCGCTCAGAAACGGCCACCCAAGACATTAAACCAATTTTGTTGGAGATACTCTAGATGACGAAAAGATTTCTGTCTTTGTTGAGCAATCGATCTCATTCCACACTGCTCACCACCACCCTGCTGCTCACAAGCTTATTAGGAGGAAGTCTATTTACCCCCGCTCAAGCCGCACCCGTCGCCTCAGTCAAACGAGCCGTCACCTTTTCTTGTAGCGACACTGAAGCCACCATCAAAGCCAAAGGCGGAGCCTCGGTGACGATCGGGACAAGCAGTATTTACATTGGCTATCAGCAAGTTTCGAGTGTCAACAAAGATCCGCGCATGATTCGATTTGACAACGGCAGACGCACCTGGTGCAAATCTGACTATGAAGTGACAAACGATGATGGCACAGGCTATGGGCTGATCTGGGATGGGGGAAGCGTCTTATATGGGGTCTTTAGTTCTACCGGAACGCAAGGGACTCCCAGCCAAGATTTTCGGCGCTTTGCAGGCAGCGGTTGGCTAACGAACTATGGATCAGGTGGCGGTGCAAAAATCGCAGTGCTAACGCGCATCAATCCGGCGACAGGAACCATTTCTAACGCCACCTTTTTGTCTGCGCTGCTCTCCAGTGGTAAGAGCAACTCGCTTGTCGTCAAAGGGTTATCCCTCAAGGGAAGCAATGTAGTCGTGAATGCAGACTCTTTCTTCTCGCCTCGTCGCGCCAATCGCTCTCGCATGACTTGTTCTGGCTCATCGCCCTTTAACTACACAGCAGAATTTGCCTCAAACCTGGGTTCTGTGGTTAGAGCAACTGCCGATCGCTGTCAGTAACGTGAATTCGACGAAATCTTTTGCTACGGTTGTCACTCCGAGCAGCTCCCTAAATCTCCCAGGAGTGAGGGACTTTAAGCCAAAAATCTAGTGTTAAAGTCCCTTAGAAGTGGTAGGGCCGATTCATTGTAGCTAGAGAAAATCTAGAAGCTCTAGGCCTTCGTTTTGTCCCAGATCAGGCTCGAACGAACTGATGAAGGTTACAAGGTTTCTCTCACGACTATGAATCAGCCCTACCCAGAATTGGGGGGTTGGGGCAGAATCGCTAGGCAACGAAGCCAAAAACTTATCGAACTCAAGTCTCTCTAGCAGTTGTGAGAGTTCGACATTAGAGAACCTCGATCTCCTAGATTGATCGGAACTTGAGGTTTCTAAACTGAAGCCCGTGATGAGGATTGAACTCATGACCTCACCCTTACCAAGGGTGTGCTCTACCACTGAGCCACACGGGCAATGAACAATTAATATAGTAGAGGAAAAACTCTAACTTTTCTTTTTACTATATCAAGTTTACTGTGAGATGGGCCGAGCTGGATTTGAACCAGCGTAGGCGTAGCCAGCGGATTTACAGTCCGCCCCCATTAACCACTCGGGCATCGACCCATTTGCCCCACGGATATAAATCCTAGCACACCCCTGTGTAAAGTCAGCAACAGAAATCGAAAATTCTATGACTTCACAATTGCCCTCAATGCCGGGATCAAAAACTGAGTCAGCGTGTGGGCATCTACACCCAGTTCGGTGCGGGTTTGAGCCGCCAAAATCCCAGCTTGAGCGTGCCACCAGGCCGCTGTCTGAACCAGATCGACGATCGATGTTTCTCTTAGGATAGACATCTGCTGCGCCAGCAATCCGCCTAAAAGTCCCGTCAGCACATCACCACTGCCTCCTCTCGCCAGGGCAGGCGTACTGTTTGGATTAATTCTCGTTTGCCCTTGAGCGTCTGCGATCGTCACTCTTGCCCCCTTGAGTAGCACGATCGCGCCCGTTTGTTTTGCGGCTAATTGGACGGCAGTCACGCGACAGGTCGTAGAGTCCAGGTCAGGAAAAAGTCGTTTAAATTCCCCCAAGTGAGGCGTGAGAATCGTTGGAGCCTGACGGTTTTGAAGGGTGGGAATGGTGCCTTGAGCCGCCAAACTATTTAGCCCGTCGGCATCCAGAACAAGAGGACAGTTACTTTCGAGGACTTGCTGAACGACCGCGCTGGCTTCTAGCGTCAGACCGGGGCCACAGGCGATCGCTTGAAAGGAGGAGAAAGGAAGGAGGGATGAGGGAAGGGTGGCGATCGCACCTTCTGGCGTTTCTGGACAGCCCACAACTAGAGCGTCAGGAAGGTGGGAGGAGAGCATCGGTTTGAGCGATTGAGGAACGGCGATCGTCAGCATTCCTACACCGCTCGATCGTGCGCCCAATCCTGCCAGCAGTGCACCTCCTGCATATTTTTGAGAGCCACAGATTAGCAGAAGATGCCCCATTTTGTATTTGTGGGTAGAAGGGGGGCGTGAGAGGGGCAACATCGAGAGTGCCCAGTTAGCGGTTCCACGTTGAATGGAAGGAGAATCGCCCAATACAGCAAAAATATCCGTCAGGGGCAGATCGAAATCGATTAATTCTGCTTGACCGACCTGCTCTAAGCTCCAATCTTGCAGTAGACCTTGTTTCCACAGTCCCAGACAAAGCGTGTGAGTAGCTCGAATGGCGGTTCCCAAAGTTTTTCCGGTGTCGGTGTGCAGTCCAGAAGGGAGGTCGATGCTGACGATCGGGAGCTTCCAACGATTCACTTGCTCAATCAGGGGCGCGATCGGATCAGTGAGGCAGCGTTCTAGCCCAAAGCCAAACAAGCCGTCAATCAGCAGATCTGAAGTTTGCAGCGGCTCAATCTCAGAATGGCAGGGCACACCCAGGCTTTTGACATAGGTGTAGTGATGGGCGGTCAGGTCTTTGAGGTGAGAAATCGGAGAACAAATTGCGACCTGGTAGCCTCTAAAGTGCAATTCGCGAGCGACAACCAGCGCATCTCCGCCATTGTGTCCCGGCCCAACCAAAACGCCCACCCGTGAATGAGTCGATCGAGGGTAGAGCGTAACAATGCGATCGGTAATGCGCCCTGCAACTTTTTCCATGAGGGCAGCGACGGGCATTCCGGCGGCGAAGAGTCGAGATTCGATCGATCGCATCTGATCCGCTGTCACTACGATGCGTTGAATGTGTTCTAGCCTATCAATCACAACAAAACTCCTGCTGCGGTTTTTTTAACGTGAATTCGATGGAATCTTTCGCTGCGGTTATAGATCCAGGCAGCCCCCTAAATCCCCCAAAATTGGGGGACTTTGAACGAGAAATTTTGCCCGAAAGTCCCCCAATTTTGGGGGGTTGGGGGGCAGAAGCGTTGAGTAACGAAGCGGAAAACCTTTGTCGAATTCACGTTGTTTTAAGCTATCAAGTTTTAGAGTGTGAGGCGCGAGGTACAGAGCTTGTTAAGAAATAGAATCCCGCTTAATGGTTAGTGTTTTCTTGCCCTTTAAGTCTTGAGGGTCTGGCTGCAATGGCTCCAACTGATGCAAAGGGGTTAATAACCGTTCGTTATCTGGTCGAGTAGATTCATTCTGATGACTCGTTATTTTCTGATTGGTCTTTGTCATCATCCTTCTTTTTCTCTTGCACCACTTGAGTCGAGTAGACTTCTACATCGCGCTGCAAAATTTCTTCGACCTGACCCGCAAATAAAGTAAATGCGTCCTTATGGGAACCCGTTTTGCTGTAAGTCGCGTAGGGGCCCGTTAGCTGAAAAAACTGCCAGCCTTGGGTTTTAAGCGATTCTACTGATCGCCGATAGTGCCGCCAGCGATCGCCATTATTAAAAAACTGCTCAGATGCCGCACTGATCGCCACCACCTGACTGAGGACAAACGCCGACACCCCAAAGAAGACGCGGTAATGATTATTGGTGTTGACTGGCGTTTGAGTCGGTTGCGTCGCCTGTTGCAGCGCATCCAGATTAAAACTGCTCAAACTGACAAACGCAGGAATAATCACGCCGCCGATAATGGTGATCAGCCGTAGCCGACGGTGCCAATTGCGCGCGCTTGCGGCCCGACCTTCCATCCAGAGAACCTGATCGAGCCAGCGCGATCGCAAAAACTCTTTTTGCAACGGGGGCAACTCCACCAGGTCAATGAGCTTGCCAAATTCCTGCTTTAGATGATCGTTATAGTTAAACTTCTGTTTCCGATTTGAGGTTCCTGGAGAAGTCGATCCTCCGACCGAAAGAGGAATTTCGCGATCGCCCTCAGACATAGATACTCCTGCCCCTGTGACAGTGACTTTTTTTCATTAAACCGGACAAACCGGATCATTTTTAATTTTTCACTTTTAATTTTCTATTTGATCCAAGGGTGAGCGTTAGAGAAATTTCTCGATCTACCCCGCTTCCCCTGCAAAAATCTCATCTAAAATGCTGGCTAGCGCGTCTGTCCCCTCGCTCAGATTGACGGCTTGTACCAGACCCGACTCGACCAAAGCGTGGGCCCGATCGTCTGTGGGTTCTCCGCGCAGTCCGGCTGCCAACTGATCTGCGGTGCGTCCACTCCCAGCGACAACGATTACCAACCGACCCGCCTCTACGTTTTGTAGCGCATCCTTCCAGGTCACTTCTCCCCCATTGATCAAAACCGTCACCGAAGGCGCACCGCCCGCTAACTCACTAGCAACTTTTGCAATCCACAACGATTCGTCGCCCCACTGCGAACCGGGCACCAGCAGAAAGTGAGTATGAGACGGCTCTAAAGGGGTGGCTTCCTCAGAGGTGGGAGTCTGTTTGGGTAGAGTGGCCAGTTCTTCTGGGGCCACCCCAATCAGCGGAAAAGACCCCGCGATCGCCGTTCTCGCTTCCCCCATCAGCCGCATCACTCCAGCATCTGTGCCCCCATCCACCACACAGGCTTGCCACTTTTGAGCGATCGGAGCCAGTACATCCCAAAACAAGCGCTGCACCTGAGAGTAGTCAGCTTGACTCAGCTTACTTGCTCCACCAATCACCACCAACACAGGACGAGAACGACGATCGAACCCCAGCGATCGCAAAGATGCCGATAGCTGACCAAAGAAATTGACATGAATAACGGCTGCGACTTGGTTGGAGAACGTAACAGTGAAAGGTTTTTCCATGAACAGAATGTTACCGCCAAAAGTTAAAAATGGAGTAGAGAAGGCGGAAGCGAAGGACTGATCCAGGCTTCTGTTCCTCCGTTCAAAGATCGAACGGGTCAGCCGGGTTGTTTACAAGTATCTTCTGCAAACATTTTACGGTGGTCAGTTCAAGAACCCTCAAATGTGGGGGATCTTCCTGGATCTAAACGTGAATTCGATGAGAGGTTTTTGCTTCGTTGTTTTGTTCTTGAGTTCAGGTTGAATTTAAGATCTTTCTCACGTAGTGCAAACGGTAGACCCACTGCACACTCAATCGTTAAACCCCAAAACAGTTAAACCCCAAAACGCCCCTTCTCAGAGTTCCCTTTCTGACCTTTCCATCACCAATGCTGTCACCTTATCAATCAAATGCTCCGGTTGGCTAATCGGTTTAACCAGATAGTCATTGGCTCCGGCTTCGAGACATTGAATCGGCTCGTGAGCATCGGCTTCTGTGATCAGCGCCAAAACTCTGAAGTTGTGAGTGTTTGGGTCTTGTCTCAGATGGCGGATCACCTTACAGCCATCCATTCCCAATAGCTGAGAATCGACAATTACGGCGATCGGTTGCAGCATTTCGATCTGACGCAGAGCCGTGGTGCCCTCGATCGTCCACACGACCTGATAATCTGCGGCAGTCAGCAAGTCACAGATCAAGGTAGCGGTTTCTTCGTGACTTTCGATTAAGAGAATTCGAGGATGCAAAGCCGCCGCTAGACGTTTTTGTTTGGCGCGATCGAGGGCAGACAAGCTTTGAGTGGGGAGATATACCGTAAATTTTGACCCAACGCCGACGGCTGAGGTAACTTCAATTTTGCCCCCATGCAGTTCGACCAGTTGTTTGGTCAAGGCTAACCCTAATCCCGTTCCTTCATACTTGCGGTGATAGGAAGCATCTAGCTGCTGAAATTTTTGAAACAACAGCGGAACCTGGTGGTCAGGAATGCCAATTCCCGTGTCTTCGACTTGCAAAACTGCGGTGTCGTCATTGAGCCAGATCCTCAGTGTCACCAGTCCGCCCGCTAGCGTAAACTTGATGGCATTACTGAGCAGGTTGACCAAAATTTGCTTGACGCGATGACAGTCTGCTTTAAAGAGGGCGGTTTCGGCGATCGCCTCCACTCGCCAATCCAGAGTTAATTGAATGTGGCTGCGATCGGCTTTTTCTTTCAGCAAATTGAGGGTCTGTTGCGCCAACTCAAACAGCGAAAACTCGCTCACCTCCAAAATTGTTTTGCCTGTCTCCACCTGAGAGAGGTCTAAAATGTCGTTAATTAAGGCCAGGAGGTGTTCTCCGCGTCCCTGAATGGTCTGTAAATATTCTTGCTGCTTTTGGAGGGTGAGTGCCCCTTTTTTGTGAGTGTGCAACTGATAGCGCAATAGCGTTGAAGCCATGCCAATGATCGTCGTTAAGGGACTGCGTAGCTCATGGCTCATGGTTGCCAAAAATTCTGTTTTTGCTCGACTGGCCGATTGGGCGGCGACCAAAGTATCCCGTAGTTCTTGAGTACGATCGACGACTTGCTGTTCTAGCGTGGCTTTTTGCTGAGTGACTTGGGTGTAGAGTTTTGCCTGGTAGATGGCGATCGCTAGATGTTCTGCAATTCGTTGCAAAAAGGCCTTTTCGCTATCTTGCCAGTGACGCGGCGCACCACACTGATGGGCGATCAAGAGTCCCCATACTTCATCTCGAACCACGATCGGCGTGACTAATTCTGCTTCCACCTGTTCTAGATGAGCGAAGGACAGGGGACGGTCTGCCCAAGTGATTTCTCCATCCACTTCTCGCGGCCTAACGCTGTGCGAGTCTTCCATCTGATGCAGAATCGAGGGAATGGAATCATTTTTTCTAGCTTCGTAAGTAATTCTATCCAGATTGGCAACCTCTGCCCAAAGGCTGGGCTGATCTGACTCAAACTCCAATAGACAGGACGGTGCAGGGATATTGAACTGATAGATAATCAGGCGATCGGCCTTAAGAAATTGGCGCACCTGTTGAACGGCAGTCTCTAATACCACAGGCAATTCTAGACTTTGCCGAATCAGCGCCGTCACCTCGTTGATCAGTTTTTCTCGCTCAACCTGCTGTCTGAGGGCGACTTCTGCGGAAGATGTGTGAGTCGCCGGGGTTGCCAAAAGTTCGATAAGCTGCAAGGTAAAGGCACTCTGAACGGCAGGGTCGTTGGGCTGGATTGAAGATCGAGTCGATCGCACTCGCTGCAAAATTGGAGCAGGCAGCAAAGTTTCCAAACAAGTCAAAAAGGCGGCGATCGTGTCTGGCTCAAACGTCAAGCCCATCTGACACAGCGTTTCTACCTCATTGCGAGAGTTTTGATCGGCAGCGTCTTCTGAATCAATCCTTTCACCTTGCAGCAGGGCACAAAAAGTCTGAGAAATCACTAAAACAAACTGCTCAGTTGCCCGCAGGTTAAAAGCTGGCAAGACGGACTCAGTGAGTACGATCGCCCCTGACTGATTGGTTTGCTTTAGCAGTCCCCCGATTTGGTGAAAAACACTCCACGGAAGAGTTCGATAAAAACTCTGGGTTTCGGTGCCTGGTGTATTCCGCATCTGGGCAGTGAAGAAGTGTCTGCGATAGTGATGACAAAAAAGGGTGCTATCCCTATCTACACAATGCCTTAATTAAGAAGGGACATACAGCAATGACTTTGAAGCTTTTCTTAAATTTGCTCAATTCTAAACCCTGAAGATTCTGTGACACGACGCTCTATCTCTCTGATGTACAAACTGATGTCCAAAGAACCATCTAAAGTCTGTAGAAAAGGTGAAATATTTCGCTAGCACTAATTTTTAGAGCATTTGCGATCGCCCTGAGTCAAAGAAGCTGTCATGAAATTTGCTTGATAATGTTAACCCACACCCTCTTTTTCCTGAGTTTAGTGAGTTAGTAAAGCGGAGAGAAACTGCCGTTTTTATGACTGTTTAAATGGTCGCTCTCCTGCCTTCTGTAAATCGCAGTTTTATTGAATAATCAAGCCTCAACTAGTTGATTTTCTTGGCGTAGATAAGCCTCAATCAAAAAGTCTAACTCCCCGTTCATCACGTCCTGAATTGCGGTTGTTTCTACCGAAGTTCGCAGATCTTTGACCAACTGATAGGGATGAAACACATAGTTACGAATCTGGTTGCCCCAGGCTGCTTCTACGATGTCACCTCGAATGTCGGCGATCTCTTTGGCGCGTTGTTCTTGAGCCACAATCAGCAGTTTGGCTTTGAGAATGGCTAGCGCTTTTTCTTTGTTTTGTAGCTGCGATCGCTCCTCAGTACAACGCACTGCCAGACCTGTGGGCAAGTGAGTAATTCGCACAGCCGTCTCGACTTTGTTGACGTTTTGTCCGCCTTTACCCCCGGCACGAGAGGTCGTGATCTCCAGATCCTTATCGGGAATGTCTAACTGCACGGACGTATCGATCATCGGCATCACCTCCACCCCAGCAAAGCTCGTCTGCCGCTTGTCGTTAGCGTTAAATGGTGAGATCCGCACCAAGCGATGAGTGCCCTTCTCTGACTTGAGATAGCCGTAAGCGTAGCGCCCATCAATTTCCAAAGTCGCTGACTTAATGCCTGCTTCTTCCCCTTCTGAGCTTTCGATTAGATGCACTTTGTAGCCGTGCGCTTCTGCCCAGCGCGTATACATTCTCAGCAGCATTTCTGCCCAATCTTGAGCATCCGTTCCACCCGCTCCGGCGTTAATGGTTAGCAGTGCGCCTTTTGCGTCGTAGGTGCCCGACAACATTTGCTGTAGCTCCCACTGGTCAAGCTCTCGATGCAGTTGGGCCGTTTTTGCCTCCCCCTCTTCTAGCAGCGAGTCGTCCATCTCCAGAGACAGCAGTTCTAAAATCGCCTCAGCATCATCTAAAAGCGTCTTCCACTGGTCAAATTGCTGAAGATGAGATTTGTAATCGTTAAGTTCTTGCAGAGTTTTTTGAGCGATCGCTTGATTGTCCCAAAATTCGGGCTGAGAAGCGATTTGCTCTAGATCTTGAATTTTTGCGGTCAAAGCAGGAACGTCAAAGATACTCCTGAGTTTTACCCAGGCGATCAGTGAGCAATTCGACGTTGCGCTTTAGTTCTACGGTATCCATAGCGATCGTAATTTCCTCAGACAACCTTCACAATTGTAGCGAGTCATGGGTCGTCTCTTACGGACAGATGGATTTGATTCACCACGATCGCACTCGAATCCTGCACCGCTCGTGAATTCACGGAAATAAAACTAGACCCCTCAAGAAAACCGATCGCTTCGACTCCCCCAAGAGGTCTAACCCTGAGATTTTAGAAATCAGGTCAGTTCTTACTTCGATTCAGCTTTTTCGGCCATTTTCTCAATTTTGCCAGCCGCTTGAATCAATGCCTTGCCGACTTTGTGCAGTGGGCCTTTGACTCCGCGTTCTGCTTCGTCTCCGATCGCGTTGGTTTGCTCGCCCAGTTGGCTGAGAACTTCGGCAATTTCACTCGCTTCAGACTTTTTGCCCTTAAGGAGCTTTTTGAGTTCCTTAAGGCTACTGGAGAGTTCTTTAATGTTTTCTTCTTTGTGACCTTTGAGGAAATTAACCCACAGATCGATCTGACCGATCGCGTCGCTGGGTTCAATTTCAGTTACGTCACCATGCAGAATTTCGACGAGAGAATCCGGATCTGGAGTTTCGTCACCTGCATCAGAGTCAACTTCTTTTTGAGCAGCTTTAGGCTCCATTTCTTCTTCCATTTGAGAATCGTCGTGGTTACCTTTGCTCTTATTTTGAGTTGCCATTGCTCGTTCCTTTTTCGTAAATGTTGAAAAGTTCACACTTGCTAGATTACGGAAACGATCGCGGTTTTCCCTCTGTCCGTAGAGCAACTTCAGGAATCATTCAAGAGAAGGACGCGCCTCAAAAAGAATGCAGGTAAAGACTCAAACTCAAAAACGCAGAAGGTGTTCAGGAAGAAGCTTTCAGACTTTCTTCTACTGACTAAAACCGTAGAATTACGGGACTCAATTTGCCAAATATATGAAAAATCTATGATCCAAATCACAGACGGAAAAAGTTAGGAATGCTCCCCCATGGTTGCAGAGAACCTTACGTGTTTTTGCCGACTGTCTTAAGGAAGAATTTTAATTACTACCGTAGATCGACGATGGTTTCTATCGGTCTACCTATAGAAAATAGGCTCAACGCTGATATGAAAAGATGACCTTGCAAAAGATGATGGCTACTCAATCTTCTCTTCGTTCTCGCGGCATGGAACTCCTTGTTTCATACCACCAAAAACCATCCGTCCGTGTCCGTAACCAGTTGGTGCAACTTAACGCAGGTCTGGTTAGAAAAATCGCTCATCGAGTCAGCCACCAGTGTGCCGAACCCTACGAAGACCTTGAGCAAATTGGTTATCTCGGTTTGATTCGCGCCATTGAGCGGTTTAACCCTCACCAAGGATGTGCGTTTAGCTCGTTTGCAGTGCCATACATTCGCGGTGAGATGCTGCATTTTCTGCGCGATCGTGCAGGTACTGTTAAGATTCCCCGGCGTTGGCAACAACTCAACAAGGAAGGCCAACGAGTTCGCGAAAGTCTGACGGAAGCGTATGGTCGTCAACCGACGGATGAAGAAATCGCACTAGAGTTGGGCGTTGGCGTAAATGAATGGCGCGAGAGCAAACTGGCTGCAAGAAACCGTCTGCCTCTGAGTCTCGACGCTACGATCTGCCAACAGTTGGACTCTCCAATGACCTTGGGCGACACGCTGCCTGACTCTCGTTATCAAGCTCTTCAGCACTTAGAAGAAGATCGTCAGCAATTGCAACGTGCCCTAAATCAACTGGAAGATAAGACGAGGCAAGCGATCGAATATGTTTTTCTTCATGACCTCTCTCGCAAGGAGGTCGCCGAACAAATTGGAGTCAGCCCCATGACAGTGACCCGTCGCATTCATCGCGGCATTCAACAGATGGTTGGACTGCTGCAACCTCAAGTCTTACAAACCGACCCCTAACTCGCTGCTAAGATTACCCCCATCATCTCGGATACGCCGGATTGAGTTACCTTCAGTTCGGCGTTTTCTGTTGGCAATTTTGAGCCTGGATTGAGAACTCAAGATTTGTTAGCGTGTTTTCATGTCTGCGATCGCATTACGGGTCATGGAAGCGATTGCCTGATCGTTGGCTTTAGGCAAGTGATAATACTTACCGCCAGATTGTTTCGCTAATTCTTTGGCAAAACCAGTGGAAATGAATTTGTTCTCGGTGTCGATTACGAGTAGCTGAAAGCCGATCGCCCGAATTCGAGAGGCAATATCTAAGAGTTCGCCTTTGATGTCGGGTTTTTCGCCTTCGGGAAGGGTTTCGCCGAGCGATCGGGCCAGCGATACATTGCCGCGGCCGTCTGTAATCGCGACGATGACGACTTGACCGATATCGCCTGATTGTTGAGCGTTGACTCCCACCCGAACGGCTTGAGTCAGTCCATGCGCCAATGGGGAACCTCCGCCACAGGGCATTCGGTCTAATCGACGTTTGGCAGCTTCGATCGACCTCGTGGGCGGCAATAACACTTCAGCCTGTTCGCCTCGAAAGGGAATCAGCGCGACCTGATCGCGATTTTGGTAAGCCTCAGTTAAGAGTCGCAAGACGGCACCTTTGGCAGACTGCATTCGGTTGAGCGCCATTGACCCAGAAGCATCGACGACGAAAACGATCAAGGCACCTGCTTTTCGGGCGAGTCGTTTTTGACGAATATCGCTTTCTTCAACAAAGACCCGCTTGCGAGAAAGGCTGGATGGAGATTGTTCGCTTGATCGCTGACGACGTGATTTTTGGTATGGAGCGGCCGATCGTAAGGTGGCATCGACGGCAATTCGGCGCACTTTGCCTTTGGGCAACATCGGCTTAATGTAGCGGCCGCGATCGTCCGAGAAGATCACCGATCGGCTTCCAGATTTGCCCTGGCGGGTCGCCATTTGAGCAAAATAGAGGACTTCTGGATCGAGAATGACCCCTTCTGGATCAAAAATGAATTCTTCTGGAATGTTGGGTGGCTCTTGTTCCTGTTGTTCGTCTTCTTCTTTTTCGTCTTCCGGCTCGTCTTGCTCTTGATCGGTTTCGTCTTCCGGCTCGTCCTGATTTTGGGGCGGTGGGGGCGGAGGCGGAGGTGGGTTCTCTTCGGGTGGAGTCTGAACGATCGTTGATCGCGGCACAATTACCAATTCAACCGCCCGACGCAGATCTTCAGCATTCACCTCAGTTCGCCCGTCCAGAGCAGCATGAGCCTTAGCCACTCTCAGCGCAAACAGTTCGGCTCGATGCCCCTGAACGCCGCCTCGAATCGCCTCATTCACCAAATAGTTGATCTGGTCAGTGGAAATGCGGACATCCTTTAACCATTCTCTCGCCAGAATAATCTGCGTTTTGAGAGAGTCCAAGTCTTCACTGTATTCTTTGAGAAATTCTTGAGGCGAGTTTGCGTATTGAGTGGCTTGATCGACCGCCTGAACTCGATCGTCCACTCCCAAAACCATGTCGGCGGAGAGGGCGATCGCGATCCGATCCAGTAAATGTTCTCTCAGTGATCCTTCTTCGGGGTTGTAAGTAGCAATCAGTAGAGGCTTACAAGGATGCTGAAAACTGATGCCTTCGCGCTCGATTTGATTGCGTCCATCGGTTAATGCACTGAGTAATAGATTTGAGATTTGGTCGTCGAGTAGATTAATTTCGTCAATGTAGAGAACACCGCGATTTGCTTCTGCTAGTAGTCCCGGTTGAAAAACGGTTTGCCCTTGTCGGATCGACTGACTGACATCAACAGAACCAATCAAGCGATCTTCTGTCGTGCCGAGGGGAATCTGAACAAAGGGCGCACGAATTATTTGAGTTGGCAAGTCTGAACGATCGACATTTCCAAACTGCTCCAGCGTGCGATCGTCCCATTCGCCCGGAGCATTCGGATCACAATTGCTGATCGAATCTGTGACCACCTCGATCGGCGGCAACAGTGCATGAATCGCCCGTGCCATCACCGATTTGGCTGTGCCTCTGCGTCCAGCGATCACCACACCGCCTAAACCGGGATCGATCGCCGCCAAAAGCAAGGCCAGCTTGATGGCTTCTTGACCAACGACCGCCGCCAAAGGAAACGCTGTAATAGGAGTATCAAGTGCGGGCATGTAATCTGGTGAATGATGATTCAAAAATCAGCTTATCAAGGGGCTGGCACTGATAGAAAGCGTTAAAGTCCTCTAAAACCAAAGCCTTCTAAAACCAAAGCCCTCTAAAACTATAGTAGAGGCAAGCCAGACTCCCGATGATGTAAACAAACCAGGTTCCAAAAAAACCGATTGCTCGTCCCGGTGAAGGGCCGTAGGTTTGAATGACTCCCCAAGCGTAAACAATTCGCGTGATCGTCAGAATTCCTCCAAGCATCCAGATCAGCCAGGGTGCGGCTTTCATGAATTCCAGGGCGATGAGGAAGAGGAGTGCGATCGGCACATATTCTATGAAATTGGCATGGGCGCGAACCTTTCGCTGGAGAAGTCCATCGTCGATCAACTTGGTGACGACCGTTTTCTGAGCCATCTGCTCAACGAACGCTGCCCAATGACCAGGATTCTCTAAATAATCGGGCTGAGTAGTTGTATCTTTCTGAGATTCACCATGCCAAACTCTGGTGGTGGTTCGCTCCATGACGACAATGTAGGAGAGCGCTAGGGCAACCAATCCGTTCAAACCAATAAACAGAGTTGAAATCGGAATCATTGCTTACACTTCTCCTTTTTGAGATTGTTGGATGACTCCACTCCAGTCGTCATTGTGAACGGCAGATTCTAACTTTCGACGGCGATCGCTCTCCGTTTCCGTGACTTTCTCCTGGGTGAGATTCTGGTCTGCCATCGCTTTGCGAAGTTTTAGTTTTTTCTCTTCGTAAGCATCTCGTTCGGCAGTGGTCATGGCCAGTTTTGCCGCTTCTCCGACCGTGGCAGCCCAACCGCCTTCTTGATTGCCTGGGGGAATGCTGCCCGATTCGGCAATCCAGGTGTCTCGCAGTTGCTCCATTTCCTCGCGCTTAGGAAATTTGAAGGTTTTCAATCTCAGGAAGGCACAATTTTTTTCACCAATCTGAGTGACATGTGCATTGAGAGAAAGCTGAACGTTGCGGGAATAGCCGACATATTGCAGGGTGCGATCGTCATCAAACACCGCATACACGCCCGCAATTTTGGAATTTGCTGCTTGAGTTGACCAATCCGCAATCGCCATAATTTCGTCGCCCTGACTTTCGAGATTGGGAGCGCTGGTAGTTGAGTGTTCGTCGTCAGAGCCGTACAGAAAGCTGTGCAGTCCTTCGTGGGCTTGAGGGACGTTTTGATGCTCCAGAGCGACCCCTTGCGGGTAACTCGAAGAGATCGGGTTCTCAGTTTCCATCGGTTTTTGCCTCAAATGTCTGCGTTTTCTTATTCTCTAACACCGTGCGGCTAAAGAACGGGGATCATGACTATTGCAGTGGTTCAAAAATGCCGTAAACTTTTGTTACTAACCACTCATATTCGGACTCATCCTATGGCAGACCCTACCGGATTTGGCAAACCTAAGCCGCAGCCCAAAAAACCTTCAAAAGGTGCAGCAAAACGGGCTGAAGCTTCGCAGCTATACGATCAGTTCAAGACCGATGGCACGCCTGAATATGAGATTTATATTCGGGTTGAGGGCAAGAAAAACTGGTTTCCTGTAGGCGCGATCGCCGTCAAGCGCACTAACCAGATTCACGCCGCCATTTTTGACAACGAGGAAGAACTTCAGAAGGGCGCGTTTCGGCTGTTTCCCATTCTCAAGAAGAGCCAGAATATGCTGGAGTACGGCTATCGGCTTAAGGAATTTAAGGACGACGAAATCGAGTTGGCAGTGCGCCCCTCAAAAGGTCAACAAGCTGGCATTGGCTTGCAGAATGCGCTAGCAATGGTGGGCGATCGCATGACTTCGATCTTCAAACGCAAATAGTTTAAATCCAGGGATCGTCATCTTCGGGATCTTCAGGAGGCTGATTTGAGGAGGCGATGAGTTTTTGATCCGCGATCGGCTTTGCAGAAACGTCGATCGTGGGTTCTATAAAATCGTCATCGTCCCAACCATCAAACGGTTCAGCTTCGGCAGCAGATTTTTGGATGATTTCTGTATTTGGCTGAACTTCAACCGCCTTTTCAACAGGTTCGCTGAAATCATCGTCGTCCCAATCTTCTAAAGGATCGGGTTCAGCAGAAGCGGGACGAGCGATCGGCTCATTTTCCCAATCGTCCCAAATCTCGGCAACTTCGTGGGTTCGTTCTTTCACCTGCTCAACAAAAACCTGCCCCGTTTCTTTAGCTTGTTCGGCTAAAAGTTCTGCCTTTTCTTTAAGTTGTTCGTTGAAGATTTGCGCCCGTTCTTTAGCCTGCTGAAAGAGAGATTTGAATTCTTGTGTAACTTGAGTTTTTTCTTCTTTGAAAAAGTCAGCCGCCTTGTAAAGCTTTTCCTGAAGGCCTTCCTGGTAGATAGCGAACGATCGTACCGCTGCTTCTGACACCAACACTCGACGATTACCCAAGCTCAAAATATAGTTGGGCGGCAGTTTATAAATGCTTCCGGTCACGCTGCTTGAGATAAATAGGTAATGTTCGATTACTCCTGTTTCTAAATCAAACAAATAATCAACAACTTTTCCTGCTTTATTGCCTGCATCCGTCCAAACTTCACAGTTGACGAGTGACTCCAATTGCCGAACTTTTTCGATATCCGTCTCGACAGGTTGTGAGTTGACCAAAACGCCATTTGCGCCGATCGTATCCAACTGATCCAGATTAAACGCCGTCTTTTTGCGTCCCAATAAGCCCGACTTACAGATGAACCCCAACACTCGATGCACTTTGAGATACATCCACAGCACTTCAATCTGTCCGAGTTCTTGTAGCGATCGGCGATCGAGCACAAACTGATTGAGTAAATCGCTCTGTTTCACAACCTCTGGCTGCTTCGACATAGACCTTTTGGCGCAGTGGCTTCATTAAGTGGCTTCACCTACTAGTGTATCTCGTCATTCTCTATAGAATTTTTTAACTCTAGTTGACAAAATTCCATTAAATTCGGCAAAATGGTAGACTGGCTACTCATTCCTGCTCGGATCAGGTCGGGCAATCAAAAGCCTGTAAGAAGGTGACGGCTTAACCCAAAACTTTCAGGCTACCTGTACGGCAACTTTTTAGGACAAGACTCATGGCTTACGCAATTATTGAAGCAGGCGGCAAACAGATGCGCGTGGAACCCGGCCGGTTCTATGATGTCGATCGCCTTGCCACCGAAGAAAATGCACAGATTACGATCGACCAAGTTCTCTTTGTCAGAAACGAAGGCGAGATCAGCGTGGGTCAACCCCTGGTCGAGGGCGTGACGATTCAAGCGACGGTGCTGAGACACTTTCGGGGACGCAAAATCATCGTCTACAAGATGCAGCCCAAAAAGAAAACTCGCAAAAAGCAAGGTCACCGTCAAGAACTGACTCGTGTGATGATCGACTCGATTAGCATCAATGGTGCTGTCATCGCTTCGAGAGAAGCTGCACAAGACCCCGAAGCGGTTAGTGAGAGCTAAAAGCTAGACTGAAAACTTAAGTAAAATTTTGAGGGAATCATGGCTCACAAGAAAGGGACAGGCAGTACACGCAACGGACGCGACTCTAACGCTCAACGTCTTGGCGTTAAACGCTACGGCGGGCAAGTCGTCAAAGCTGGAAACATTCTAGTTCGTCAGCGCGGCACCAAGATTCACCCCGGCAACAATGTAGGACGCGGCAGCGATGACACGCTTTTCTCTCTGATTGGCGGCATCGTCACGTTTGAGCCTTATGCGAAGGGTCGCAAAAAAGTCAGCGTTTATCCTGCTCCGGTTGCAGAAACCGCTGGGGTTGAAAGCTAGCCAACTGGACGAAATTTTAGAGATGGGGCGCGATCGAGTCGTGCCCTTTTTTATTGGCAGTTTTTTTAGATGAAATCTACAGGGAACGCTAGTCGAATGTAATCACTTAACGTGAATTCGATGGAGTTTTCTCGCTTCGTTATTCAGCACTTCTGCCCCCC
>NZ_JBJPHS010000090.1:0-24911 GCF_052939495.1 Phormidesmis sp. 146-12
CTACTTCCCTCCTAGCTTCCTTTCTCGCTTTCCTGAGTTTTGTCAGTCAAGCAGAGCTTGCTCCTCTGAATCTGTAAGCGAAGTGAAGAATTTCATCGGATTCACACCGAATTCACTCTGACTCAATAAACGTTTAGTCTTCGGTCTAATGTCTAGCGTCTTCCAAAAACGCCGAACGATCGCCCTTGGAGTGATAGACGATCGGGAAAAAACTCTCATCCATTGTGTCGTCTCCAAATCGTTTGTATCGTCCTGGCAGATAGCCTCCTGGCACATAGGCCCCGGCGGGTTTGAATCGAGACTCTGCGGGAATGTAAGCCATGACCAAACTGCGACGCACGACACCAGGCATTAAGTTTTTGTTAGAGCCGTGCCACATGTTTCCGTGATGAAAGGCGCAGCTTCCTGGCTTGAGTTCTAATTGCAAAACTTCGGGATGATTGATGCCTGCTTGCTGGGCGGCCTGCTCCATATCCGATCGATAGCTCTTGTTTGTGGCGTGAAATTCTGCGACGGCTCCTGACCTGGGCCAATGATGAGAACCGCGCACATACTCGATCGTGCTGGCTCTCTTAACGGCATGGCTCAACGCAATCCAACAAGTCACAAGTTCTTGAGGCGTGTGATAAAAGGAGTACATTGAGTCCTGGTGCAGCGTCGTTTCATTGGCTCCGTAAGGTTTGCGCCACAGGCTATCACTGAGCAGCCGGGAGCCATTCCAACCGCCCAAAGTCGCACTAATTTCGCCAATTTTGGCCGAGAGGACGACTGAGGCAAACGTACGATCGCTTTTCCAGACATTACTCATCTGACCAGAGGCAGTCGGCAACCCCAGAGCGGGATTCCAGTACCATTCATCGGGATACATGCCCGTCTCAAATTCGCCTGAAAAAAGCGGATCAATGCGATCGATTAACCGATCAACGGTTTCTTGATCAATCAGGTTTTCTACAATCAAAAAGCCATCTTCTCGAAAGCGATCGTGCTGCTCTGGGGTGATCAGGCTCAACGGCATAGTGAATTCGGCTTGCGGAATGATTCAAAATTTGTACCGTATCCACTTGTTATAATATGTGGCGAGGAATACAGAAACCGGGATTCAAAACCTAGCAGCATTCAAGAAAGGTTGCGGTTTGAGACATCAATTCTGTCAAAACGAGGGAACGCTAAATGACTACAATTTTAGTCATTCGACATGAGAAATGTACCAGTCTAGGAATGCTAAAAAATGCTGCTCAGGAGAATAATTTTTCAATTCAATATTTAGATATTTCTCAAGGTGAGGGGTTGAGTCACCCGCTAGAAAACTACTCTCATATTGTTGTTTTGGACGGCAGTATTAGCGCTTATCAAGATGACGAATATCCGTTTTTGCGCGATGAATTTAAGCTTTTGGAAAGCGCGATCGCTCAAAAAATTCCCACATTGGGCATCTGTTTAGGGTCGCAAGTTTTGGCAAAAGTTCTGGGCGGCTCTGTTTATCGGGGAAAGGCGGATCGAGAAGCAGGTTGGTGTGAGGTGCAATTAACCGAGGCGGCAAAAACTGACCCTTTGTTAAGGGAGTTTCCCGATCGCTTCAAAGTATTTCAGTCTCACCAAGATACCTTTGATTTACCGCCAAGTTGCACCCATTTAGCGAAAAGTGAAATCTATACCCATCAAGCTTTTCGCTATCAAGACTTTCTATGGGCGATTCAGTTTCATCTAGAAATGGATGACGCTGTAATTCAAGATTGTTCAATCGTTCTTGAGCAAGAGTTTGCAGAAAGTCAAATTGATGAGAGCGTCGATCGAATGCTCATAGAAGCCAAACAGTTCTCTCCTTTAGTTGCGCCTCTAGCTCATCAGTTTATGCATAACTTTCTTCAAGTTTCCTAAATCATCAACCTGATTGTAGAAGGACGTTTAAAGAGTACCGTTGATCGCATTCACCCGCAAGTGGCGGGACAGCAACAAAGCAAAGCAGCTTCTGATACGTTTCAAACGTCCTCTAACATCATAGAATTCATATCAATTTAATGCACTCGATAAAACTCAGGTCGATCGCTACCCACCGTTTAGGAACTACTCGCGAACAATGACTGGAGTACCGACTTCAGCCCAATCAAACAGACGTTCTGCATGATCGACGGCCACATTTACACAGCCATGACTGACAGGCGTGCCAAACCTGCGATGCCAATAAGCGCCATGAATGGCATAGTTGCCCGAATAAAACATGGTGTAGGGCACATCCGGAATGTCATAGTCGTCACCCTGCATTCGAGCCGATTCTAGTTTGGTTTGGACTGCAAACACACCCGTTGGTGTTGGGGTCGCGTCTTTACCCGTTGAAATGATCATTGCATATTCAGGCTTTTTGCCTTGCCAAGCGGTGAGCCGTTGACTGGACAAATCGATCTCAATCCAACGTTGGTTAGACTTTTTGAGGGCTGCAATTTTGGTGACGACCGGACTTGGTTTCGCGATCGAGACAGGTTTGCTTAAAGCAGGTAATAAATCAACATTTAGGGTAGTCAAAGTCAAGCCAGTAGTAGCCAAAAGCATAGCAGCAGCGTAGTTGAGGCACTTCATTTTTAGCCCCTCTCTTCTATTGATAATGGATATGTTGGTGGTAATGCTGCAACCCTGTGCAAAAGTCAGCTTCAGAAAGTCTGCAAGTAGAATTTGCATCTTGAGCCATTTCACTTTCGCATCGGACATTTATACTTGTTTCGCCCTTGTCTATTCGACTACACCGCCACTTGTACAGATTCCAGTCACTCCCAATTTTGTTTAATATCAATTTGATGAAGTTGTTTCGCTTCAATGTTCAAATCTCCTGCCAATTCTGAGTAACTTTCAGAGAAAATTTCCGGTTCAAAGTTCCTCCATTTATGAAGCAAAGCGAACCTGCAACAAAAGCGACAAGGGCGTTGCTGATTGGAGGGATGAATCTGTGGGAAGCGTTAGTCTTTTCGCCCCCTAAATCTCCCAAAATTGGGGGGCTTTGAACCTTGGGGTTCCCGCCGCTTTGGGGCACACCCCCTGATTCAGCAACGCCGCGACACGTACAGAATCCACGTTGGCCAGTTCATCCCTCATCCCTCATCCCTCATCCCTCATCCCTCATCCCTCTTCTAAAATCCTCCAACCCTTGCATCAAACTTTTGGACTGCTGCACGATCGCGTCCCAATCTTGATTCTCGACTGCCCACTTGGGAAACAAATTGCCCGATAGTCCCACGGCGATCGCGCCTGCGGCCACCAACTCTTTTGCATTGTCCAGACTCACCCCACCTGTTGGAATCAGCGGAATGTGTGCCAGAGGGGCCTGCAAACTATGAATATAGCGGCTTCCTCCAAGCGCCTGAACTGGGAAGACCTTGACGCTGCTGGCTCCTGCTTGCCACGCCATCACAATCTCAGTCGGCGTAAGCGCCCCTGGAATCATGGGAATTTCTTGCTCGATCGCTCGCTCAATCAAATGAAGATTGACATGAGGCGTAAAGACAAACTCCGCCCCCGCCCCGATCGCTAACTGTAATTGATGGAGTGTAAAAACAGTGCCCGTCCCGATCGTACAGTCAGAAAGTTCGTTCCTGAGTTCATGAATTAATTGAGCGGGGCGATCGCTGTCCCAGGTAATTTCGATTAACTTCATTCCACCGAGTGCGACTGCTTTAGCCATTTCTCGACCCAGCTTGAGCGTAGGGGCACGAATAACCGCGATCGCTCGATGTGCTCGAAGCTTTGCTAACCAAGAGTCTGCTTTCATCTATAAATAGAAATAGTTGTAGAAATACAAAGTTGTAGAAGTCAAGAGAAATGATTTTATCGAATTCAACGCCTCCTTCAATGTTTCTTAATCAAAAGATTACCTTAGTCAGAAATTAATCGGAAGTTACATTTGAGAAAAGTTCAGTCATTAGAGAGAGTTGATTAGGTCATTAGAAAGATGGTCTTTCTAAATTCAATCCCTAACATTGATAGTTGAAACCAAAGCTAAACTTGAGGAAACTAAACATGGCACTCTATAAAATTAAGGACTTTGATCCTGACTATCGCGATCACTTTGAGGGTCACGATATTAAAGGTATGGATCTCTATTCTGGCGACCAGAAAATTGGCTCAGTTAATGATGTTTTAGTCGATGAAGAAGGGCGTTTTCGCTATTTAGTCATCAACACCGGAGCCTGGATTTTTGGCAAGCAAGTCATGCTGCCGATCGGACGTGCCCGCATCGATTACAGCGATAACCACGTCTATGCGGATGGTCTAACCAAAGCTCAAGTCGAGTCTCTGCCTGAATTTACCGAAGATTTGAAGATCGATTACGAGCATGAAGAGCAAGTTCGTAATGTTTACCGTCCAACTGCGGCTACCGCAACGACAGGTCTTGGCGCTCCTTTAGAAGCCTCTGCTTCCCTTGACTCTCCGATCCCAGTTGATACTGGCGTTGCCTACACTGGCTCATCAATGGGTGCGGCTCCTGCGACCTACGATCGTGACACCTACAGCTATGACAACCACGACGCAGATCTGTATGCGATCGATGACACCAAACACCCCAGCCTCAAGCTGTATCAAGAACGTCTAGTAGCCAGCAAAACTCGTGCCAAAACGGGCGAAGTGGCGATCGGTAAGCGCGTCGAAACCGAAACCGCTAGAGTCTCTGTCCCCGTTGAAAAAGAGCGCGTTGTGATCGAGCGGACAACTCCTACCTCTGGCACCATCACCCCTGATGCAACTGCTTTCCAGGAAGGTGAAGTGGCGCGAGTTGAAGTTTATGAGGAAACGCCAGACATCCACAAAGAAGCGTTTGTGCGGGAAGAAGTGAAGGTGAAGAAAGTAGTCGAGCAAGACACTGTAACCGCCGAAGAACAAATCCGTCGTGAAGAATTGGATGTGGATACTCAAGGCCGTCCCGTAGTGGAAGGGGACGCTGCAAACCGCAGAATCTAGGTTAGTTAATGGCTGATCTAATCGTTTAAGAGACATGGGCAGGGCTAATCTGTGAGGCTCTGCCTGTGTTTTTAAAGAAGTGAAATTACCCGAAAATTCAACCTTATGAATTCTGAAACTTTTACAAAAGAGCATTCATCCCAGACAGGAGCATCTGAGCCAATTGACGATAGACTTGACCATTTGAAAAGCAGAATTATGGGCTTTAACCTGGTCGATCGTCAGGGGCGGTTTGTTGGCGAGGTAAGAGATTTGATCCTTGATCAGCAGCGTCTAAAGATTATTGTTGCTCAACCGGATGTTAACCAAGGAGAGCGATTTTTGTTGCTTTCTAGTCGATTTGTCAGTCGTGTAAAATCACGCGATCGCACCGTTGCGATCAATCTTAATCAAGCAGATATTCGTCGTCTTCCGGAGTATTCTTTTCCCATGCAATCATCGAATCAACCGACCCAAGACTTATTTGGCGCTATCATCATTGAGCAGGACAATCAGGCTCAAGAAATTGAAGTTGACACCCTCGAAAATCAGCCCATTCCTGAACAGGCGCAGGGTGTGATTGAGCATGTTGACAGTCCAAAAGTGTTGTCAGAAACGGTTGTACAAGAAGAGTCAATTCAGCTATTAGAAGAACGGCTAAAAGTTGACTACACGAAACATAAAGTTGGCGAGGTAATTGTTCGTAAAGAAATCGAAACTCGGATGATTCAGGTTCCTGTCCGGCGTGAAAAATTGATTGTCGAACAGATTAGCCCAGACCGTAGACAGCTTGCTGAAATCGATTTGGGAGAAGACGGAATTTCTGATCTCAATTTGCAAGACTACATTCCTGACACGCATCAAATTAGCAATCATATTGTTAGTGGAGAATTCGATTCACCCAAAACGGCAGCCTGGTTGATGGATACGATCGCTCACCAACTGCGGCACGGCTGCAAACGCATTCGAGTTGAAATCGAGTTAGAAGATGCAAGTCAATCTGAGTTATATCAAGGCTGGTTCGATCGCTGCTCAATCAAAAAAGAACGTTAGATTTGGAAAAAGTGGGTAGTTAATTTTCGCCCTCAATCAGAGATCAACTACCCATTCAACTAACCTTTTAAGAAGGGCAAACTAGATCAAACACTACGTTTTGAATCGTCGTCTTAAAGTCAGGGTCACCGGGGGCCGGATTGACGGTAAGCCCGACTCTAACAGGATTGTTGACTCGTCCCAGTCTAAATAGACTGCCAATATCTCGACGAAAAAGTTCTTTGGCAGAAATCTGTCCCGTCACGGTGTTGGGGTCTCCATTTGTCAAAGTTGTAATTTCGAGATCGCGGAAGTCTTCAAAGTTTACAAAGTTATTCCAGACGCTGGTTGCTGCTAACGTATCCCAGAGAAATAGCCCATCAAAGACAAACACCCCTGGAGCAGGAGAGTTGGCTAACTGCACATTTTTGACGAACTGAGCGGGAGCCGTCTTGCATTGAGCGGGGTTATTTTGAATGCGATCGGCAAACCCTTGCAGTCTGGCAAAATTGGTCGCATTTAACGGCACAATGTCAGTTGGAATGCCTGAGTTTAGAAGTTTCTCAACGGCTTTTGCGTCGATCCAAAAGTTAAATTCTGCGTTGTTCAGAGAATTGAATGCTTTTTTAGATTCCCCGGTTTGGATGGCTTCAAAGTTTGTGCCGGGAAAGGGAAGATGGTGCATTCCAAAAATGTGTTCTCCAGCTTGGAAATAGATGTTGCCTTCTGTCCAGGTGGGGAAGGGTTCGTTGAGTCGATAGTTGCCATTTGCGTCAAAATTGTCGGCTTTGTTAGCGTCCCATGCGCCTCCCATGTAGCGTACCGAAATCACTGATTTCAAATCGGTCAGCTTGATGTTAAAAGGACAGCCATATTTTTGGGGGGCTTGCTCTAGTTTGGCGTAGGCTCTGGCAATGTTGGTCGCGGGGCCAACGGCAACGATCGTCAGCTTTTCCTGCTTTTGATAAGACTCACAGATTGCCTCTGCCAAGAATGTAGAAGCCTTCTTTCTGGGGTCAAATAAGTTTAATTCGGGTAGCTGAAACTCATTGAGTGCGTCTTGTGCTTTGGGCAAAACGTACCGCAAAGTTTCATCTCGAAAGGGTCGATTGAATTCGTTAAAACAAACAATGTCTCGTTGAGAAAAAACAAATTCTTTGTGTAGCAAGCAAGGTTCTAATCCAGGTTTTCCAGATAATGGAAGTTGGACTCGAAACCGCGTTCTTTTGGAGCCAGGAAGCGGCTTGCCAAACTCATCGGCTTGATTGGGAACGGCAATTGTTGTGACTCTTTCATCGCAGCCTGTATAGATTTTTGCGCCACTATAGCCCGCGACGGAGAGAACTTTTTGAGTGATGCCCGAAATCGAGCCTTCGTCTGCACTAAAGTTGCCTAACAGTTCTTTTTTTAACTCTGGATATCCGTTAGAATCTTTGCAGTAAGACTCTCCGTTAGAAGCGGTTGTGACTCCTAAAAGTTTGACGGGGGGCGCATCTTTTTGAGAAGCCAGCGCCAAAACCAGGAGTGAATAGTAGTCTTCAAATCCGCCGTCATGGTCAAGAATAACGCGAATTGGCTCGGCGGCAAGTGACGGTAGAGGAACGCAAAAAATACTTGCAATACTGGTGAGCAGAAGCTTGGATGCAAGACTTTTGAAATCAAAACAAACCATTGGTAAGTTCCTTAAAAGCGACGCTGTTTTCATCCAGATGTCTGAATGCAACTTTGTGATTTTAAAGGGCTAAACTTTTGCGACAGGTGTAGAGGAATACCGATCGCTCACCCCATCAAAAATTGCTTACTCTGGTGCAGAAGACCTCACTTTCATCAACGGTCTAGTTTCTGTATTTACGATTTTCTGCAAATGTGAGTTATTATATTCACAGAAAACAAATTATTCCTAGAGTCAGTAGGACAAGCAAACATGGTCAACAAAAAAGCAAAAAGCTCCAAGACTGAGGCTACATCGATTCCGACTTCGATCAGCGTTAAAGAAAGTCCTGTTTTGGAAACGGCGATCGTACCTTCAGATCCCATCGCAGAACCCACCAAAAAGAAGACTCGCAGCGCCAAAAAGATCACCAAAACTGATGTCGTTGAACCGATCGTAGTCGAGCCAACCCCTCAAGAAACGGTTAAAGAGGAGGCTAATAAAAACGTCAAGATGAAGCGGCTAACGTTGGATATTGCAAAACCGTTGCACAAAGCGATCAAAGCAAAGGCGGTTGAAGAAGGAATCCCGATGGTTGATATGCTGCGATCGCTTTTAGAAACGCATTACGGCACTCATTAGAACCTGGATTTGATGAGGGGTTTTCGCTTCGGTGTTTGGTACTTCTGCCCCCCAAGCTGCCAATTCTGAGGGACTTTTAGACAAGCGGCTGATGTAAAGTTCCTCACGGGCGAGGGGTTGGAGGGCAGCTAGAATTTTTAACTACGAAGTGTTTCATCGAATTCTAGGGAAAATTTTTTACCAGAGCGATCGCATCCAATACAGTTCTTGATGTTGATTGACTGACAAAACCTTTGAAGCCCTAATCTGTTGGTGGTTGACTAGCGAATGAAATCCGAAGCTATTCAAGGTTTTATTAATCCGCGAAGGTGGATTTTGTTCTCATAGCTGCGGTTTTAACTGCCAAGCAAGAAGTTTTGTCAGTCAACCGGGTTCTAAATGGGATGTTACTCGCCTTTTGTTCCGGTCATGCCCATGATTTCATAGCCCGCATCGACGTAGATCACCTGCCCTGTAATGCCGCTCGATAGGTCGCTACACAAAAACGCGGCTGTGTTTCCAACTTCTGTTTGAGTGACGGTTCGCTTGAGAGGAGCTACCGCTTCGACGTGGTGAATCATATCTAAGATGCCACCTACCGCAGAGGAGGCCAACGTGCGAATGGGGCCGGCTGAGATGCCATTGACGCGAATATTTTGCCCTCCTAACTCATAGGCGAGATAGCGGACATTCATCTCTAGTGCCGCCTTTGCAATCCCCATGACGTTGTAGTTTGGAATCACCTTCACGCCGCCCAAATAGGTCAACGTCACAATGCTTCCCCCTTCTGTCATCAATGGTTTTGCTGCTCCAGCCAGCGTGATCAGCGAATATGCACTGATATCCAGAGCCGTGTTGAAGCCTGCACGAGACGTTTTGCTAAAGTCGCCCGACAGATCATCTTTGCTGGCAAATGCCAAACAGTGAATCAGAATGTCTAGCTTGCCCCAGCGATAGCGCACTGTCTCAAACGTAGACTGCACCTGAGCATCATCCTGAACGTTGAGCGGCAAAAACAGGCTAGGTTGCAGCGGCTCGACCAGTTCGGCGACTTTTTTCTCCATCTTGCCCTTTTCGTCGGGTAGATAGGTAATGCCAAGATTTGCCCCGGCTTTGTGGAGTTGTTGGGCAATGCCCCAGGCGATCGATTTGTTGTTGGCGATCCCAGTCACTAAGGCATTTTTTCCGGTCAGGTTCAGCATAGATGTCTATCTCAAGGGCAACTATGAGAATACTCAAAGATGGGACGTTGGGGAATAGTAGTGGTTTGGTTTGGTTGGTTCGGTTTGGGGAGGAGGGAGGAGGGGAGATTTAGCTTGTTTTCTTGCATTAATCATCGCGGCGAAAGGTTTCGTTGAATTCACGTTGCATTGAAGGCTTTAAGGCATTCATGCAGGGTGGTCGATCGCGCTTCTAATGAGTTTCAGCAGTCGCTAGTTTTGTAACGTTGTTTTTTGTGCGGCTTTGAGCGCTTTTGCGAACACGATCGCTCTTGCGGGTTCCGCCTGCCATTTCATATTCGCGGCTATCGTTGCCATATTTAGCACTTACGCCATTCAGGAGTTGATCGAGCAAGTCGCCCAGGTCGCGTTCCATTTGGTCGATTTCCTGTTTGGCAATGTCGAGAGATGCGATCGTGGTGTTGTAGTCATTCAATTTGGTGTGTAGCTGCTTGATCTGCGTTTCGAGGGTTGAGAGATTGCGATCGCTGCCAAAGCTCAGATCAGGATCGATGGCTTTGAGCTTCAAGATCCGCAGTTGTCCTTTGTCGAGAATGCGAGAGGTGCGTTGGGCGCGTGGCATCGTAGAGGGTTCCTTTCTAGGATTCTGTACCGTTCTAGTTTGTCTTGAGTCATTGAGAAAGTGGTTGAGTGGTTCGCGCAAAAGATTGTGTTGTTTTTGAGAAGTTTGATGGTCGCGTCTCATGATTTTCCACAGCGACAAGGTGACGATGAGTAGTTTTGCTGAGAAAATCGGGGCGTTTGTGGTGAAGGTCGTGATGTTCGTGGCGAAGGTCGTGATGTTCGTGGCGAATGTTGCGGTTTTCACGAAGAATGTTGTCGCGATCGCGGTGACAGACTGAACAGATACGACGACAAGCCGAACGGATACGACGACAGGTTGGATGGATACGGTTCTAACTATGAATGGAGTCGAATCGCTTTACTGGTTGGAGAATTTGCATTTGACTTCGATTTCAAAGTTACCTTCGCTCGTCGCTTCGGCTAGAAAAGGAATCCCCGTCCTCCCCCCAATCTTTAAGCCGAATTTCAGGTTGACTTCCTCGATGTGTTCTGTGCTGAAGTTTTTGAAGGCTCCGATCGCATAACGGGTATAAGCCTGGATCGCCTGGTGAACTTCAACCATTTCAACCATGATCGCTTGAGGATCAAGGCCGTAGCCTTCACGATCGGGATCGTCCGAGGGGACGGGGGCGGGAATGTCAACCGCATCATCTTTCACAGCAACGTAGATTGTGTAGGTGTCGCCGTTTTCTTCTCGGACGTGAAGGGGTTGAATTTCTGACATGGGAGGTCTCCGGACAGGGATAGGGGAATTGGTTTCTATGAAGGAAAGTATAAAATACGCTCAATCCCTTTTCTCTAGTCTTATGGCACGGTATGCACTTGTAATCGGCATTGATACCAATCAGGCTCCGATGAAATCGTTGAGTAAAACAAGAGGGGATGCAGAAGCGATCGCGAATCTGCTGAGGCAGCATGGAGGCTTTCAGGAAGTTAAGCCGTTGATTGGGACGGTGACACAAAAGCAGTTGGAAGAGGCGATTCAGGACTTGCTACATAAACAGGGAACGCGCAGCGATGTTGTGATTTATTACACGGGGCATGGATTCCCGCTGTCTGAGAGCTTTGGACAGAAGCGGATTTATCTGGCTCCGTCGGATTGTAGAGTTCGGGTGTCGTCTGATGGGCGGGTTACACATCAGGAGCTAGGAATCCCACTAGAGGGCTTGAATGATCTGATCCGAAGTGCGGATTTGGGGAGTTTGGTGCTGCTGTTGGAGTGCTGCTATAGCGGGAGTTTGCTAGAAAATCGCCTCGTCCGTGAAACGATGACTGCTTTTACCAAGACGGATTACTTCTTGATTGCGGCTTGTCGAGATTTTGAGCAGGCTTATGCGCGCAATAGTGAGCGTCACAGCATTTTTACGACGGCACTGCTAAAGGGATTGCAGGAGAAGAACGATCGCGGTCAGGTGACGACCGGAAAGCTGTTTGATTTTATTGCTGGGGAATTGCAAAACAGTGGGCAGGAACCGTTTTATTTAGGGGGTGGTCGATCGCTAACCCTGGTGAGTTATCAGCCCACAGTATCCGCACAGGTCACGATCGATGAAACGAATCCTTATCAAGGACTGTTAGCCTTTACCCCTGCGACTGCAAAGTTTTTCTTTGGGCGCGATCGCGTGGTGCAGGATTTGGTGGCGGCGTTGGCTCGATCGAACTTTGTGCCGTTGATTGGGGCAAGTGGCAGCGGGAAGTCTTCGGTGGTGCGGGCGGGGTTGATTCCTCGGTTGGAGGAGTTGGGCTGGCGAGTATTGGAACCGATGACACCAGGGACAGAACCGTTGGAGACGCTGCGATCGCAGATTTCCAGTCTGTACGTCGGCGATGTGATTGAGCCTCTTGTTTCACAGTGTCGTCCCTCGATTCCAGGGGATGAACCCATTTTGCTAGTGGTCGATCAGTTTGAGGAAATCTTTACGCTGTGTCGCGATCGCGCTGAGCAATCGGAGTTTATCAATCTGCTGTTGAATCTGCCGGAGTCAGGACGGATTAAAGCTGTGATCACAATGCGGGCAGATTTTGTGGAGGCTTGTTTGGCAAATGTGGCACTAACGCAGGCTCAGACGAATGCAGTGTGGTTAGGCGCGATCTCAGGGGCGGATTTGGAAGCCGCGATCGTTAAGCCAGCCACCATTCAGGGAATGACGCTGCAAGCTCGACTCTTGGCACAGATTTTGCAGGATGTGAAGTCAGAGGAGAATTGTTTGCCGCTATTGGAGTTTGCCTTGCAGCAGTTGTGGAATCTGCGATCGCATACTGAATTAACCGTTGCTGCCTATCAGAAATTGAATGGCGTGACAGGAGCGCTGAATGCTCATGCTGAGGAGATCTACAAACAACTTGCAGTCCGCAACCAAGAAGAGTGGGCAAAACGAGTGTTATTGCGGTTGGTGCGAACGGGAGAAGGAACGAAAGATACTCGTCAGCGACAAGCTAAGGCAGATCTGTTGACGATGGGAAAGGATGCGGGGGAGAAAGAAGCGATCACATCTGTGATCACTACGTTGGTTGATGGGCGATTGTTAGTTAGTAATCGAATCGATCAACAAGATGTGATTGATTTAAGCCATGAAGCTTTGATGCTCTCTTGGAAGCGGTTTGTCGGATGGCGAGAGAGCGATCGTGAGACGCGACGGCTGGTGGATAAAATTGAGGATGCCAAGCGGGAATGGCAGGCAGAGGGGAAGCGGAAATATCTGCTAGATGGGCGATTGCTGAAAGATGCTAAACGATTGCTAAAGGATAAGCCTGAAGCGGTGTTGGGGGCAAAGGCGTTTATTCAGAAGAGTTTGTGGTGGAGGCGATCACAGTTAGCAGGATTGTTGCTGATTCCGATCTCGGTTTTAGGCATTCCAGCCGAGTATTTTTGGTGGGAAGCGGCGGTACGGCAGAATTACCAACAGATTGAGCGGCTCGGAAATGGCAGTTCAGGGGAAACAGAAGCAGTGATTGATCTTGCTAGAGGATGTTGGGCACACCAACCTTTTCTCTTAGTTCCTCAATACTTCAGAGAACGGGTCTTTGGGAATTGTCGATCGCTCAACAACGCAACCTTAGCAAACGCCAGCCTCACTGGCGAAAATTTGAGCGGTGCTTACCTCATTGGCGCAAATTTGAGTGGTGCTTACCTCATTGGCGCAAATTTGAGCGATGCTAACCTTAGTGGGGCAAATTTGAGCGGTGCTTACCTCAATGATGCGAATTTGAGCGGTGCTTACCTCAGTCGTGCGAATTTGAGCGGTGCCAACCTCAGTAGTGCGAATTTGAGCGATGCCAGCCTTAGTGGGGCGAATTTGAGCGGTGCTTACCTCAATGATGCGAATTTGAGCAGTACCCATCTCGTTAGTGCGAATTTGAGCAGTACCCATCTCGTTAGTGCGAATTTGAGCGGTGCCAACCTCAGTATCGCGAATTTGAGCGGTGCAAAGTTTGGATGTTTTGAATTCTTTGACATCATAAATCAACAGAAGATACGTCAGTGCCCTAATTTGGAGGATGTCCGATGGGATGATAAGACAACTTGGCGAGACATCCAAGGATGGGAAACCGTCGAAAACATTCCCCCTGCGCTGAAGAAGCAATTAAACCTTAAAAACGTAAAATGAGCAGCACATCAAATTGACTTGAGATTCTACGTCTCCAGCACAGCCAAGCAGAGATGCAACCACAGCATGATCGATCGTGACCTAACTCTCGACTCAAGACACCTTGCAAAACACCTGCCCAACACCCCACAAATGCAAAAGCTCCTAGAGCGAGAAGGCAGCGTTCATCTCTTCCACGATCGTGCCACCCTCGAAACCGTTGCCGCAGCCATCTTACAGAACGGCGAATTTACAGGAACCCTACGTGGACACGATCGCTACGGACTCTACTTCACAGAACCCATTGGCTATCGACTCGATGCAGACGGCAACCAAACCCCACTCTATTATGGAGAAATGAAGATCAAAGGAGACAAATATCATGTTATCCCCCGCACTCGCCCTAGCCGATAACTGGGACTTCACAGAACTGTGGGTCGATCCAACCGCCTCTCCCCCCTACGTTCTGATCCTGCTCTGCGACGAACAAGAGAACTGTAGCATCTACGATCCAGCACAAAACTATCAAGTTGTCTTTACCGGGTCTTCCTACCAAGACGCAAAACTGTGGCTCCTCGAAGATGAATACGAGCGAATTGAAGGACAACTCAAAGCCGAAAAAGTCGCCTAACCCTCCCTCGCTGCAAGCTAGAGTATATTTAAGTATCTGTTCAGGATTTACTGCGGTTGCTACGCAGTTCCCAAAGCGGTAATCGCCACCATCCCAGCCTCAACGACCCCCACGATCCCGCTGCGATTGAAGCCTGCGAAGTCTGCCGCAAGTACGTCTGGAGCCGAGAAGAGTAAGAATTCTAGATTAGATCACGCCTCTGGGTCGTATTCAACGCAGATTACCAGACCCGCTAACAATTCTTTCAGTCGATCGAGCTCAATTCGCCCAATCCGGCTCACAAAGCGTTCAGTTGAAACACTCCGAACCTGCAAAACATTGCCAGCAGAATCGAGATCGAGTCCATTCTCCGATGTTGCAGGAATCCTTACCATAAAAGGACGTGTGCTGAACTTGTCTTGCCAAGTCGCGATCGGAATCACAATTCGCATCGCGATCGCACCATAGACATTCGAGCTAACCACCACCGCAGGACGAGTTTTCTGAATTTCTTGCCCTCTAGTCGGATTAAGATTGACCAGCCAAATCTCACCCCGTTTAGCGATCGACAAAACTAATCCTCCCAACCTTCCGTATCCAACCCTGAAAACTCAGTCAGTTCTGGATCAGTTTGAAAATCTTCTGCCATTGCATCTACATAAGGAGCAAGCAAGCGATCGCGCTCTCGAATCGGCAGCTTTGCGATTTGTTGAAGCGAAAAGGGCAGCGGTTCGAGTGAGAAACTATCTTTAGAGAGCGATCGAGCAAAATTCAGCACAGCTTCTTGTTGAGGAAAAGAAAGCGATCTAAGCGTTTCCAGTAAGGTTTGTTCAAGGGTTGCCGGATCTGCCATGCGTGTATTCCTCAGTCCTCATTCTATTTTATCAGCCAAGACTCACTCACCCCATTCTTAACGACATCGATACCTTCGCCACGATCGCAACCTACGAAGGAATACGAAATAAAATGAAGAAGCGTTTCCAGACCGAATTCAGCGATCGCTGTTAGCTCATGCTGCTGAAACAGGATATCCGATTGAGATGGTATTAGAAATGGCAATAGCTGGGTTTCTAGACAGCGAGTGTATCAACTTTGCCGACTGCAATCCAGAGTACATTTGAAGCCTCTCGATCGGCATGGTTAGTTAGCTAACCTTTCAACTCGAAATAAAAAGGGGCAGAACGATGCCCACCCCAGTTCTTGGTTTTGATTTTCGGTCTTTGGTCTATTGAGTGGTTAGCACTTCAGAAGGCAAGCGGCGGAACTCTAGCCGCTCAGTTTCACCCACATCGACGAAAATGGTGTCCCCTTCGCTAAATTCGCCCCGTAGGATTGACTTGGCGATCGGCGTTTCCAATTCTCGCTGAATGGCTCGCTTGAGTGGACGGGCCCCAAATACCGGGTCGTAACCCACATCCGCCAAAAAGTCGAGGGCCGCATCCGATAGTTTGAGAGACATCTTACGATCGCTCAACCGCTCAGACAAGCGCATCGCCTGAATCTTGACAATCTCGCGCAGTTCTGATTTTTGGAGACTGTGGAAGATGATGATTTCGTCAATCCGATTCAAGAACTCTGGACGGAAGCTCGATCGCATCGCCTCCATGACTCGTGAGCGCATTTCTTCGTAGCGATCGTCGTCTCCCGCTAGATCCAGAATGTACTGCGACCCGATGTTGCTGGTCATGATGATGATCGCGTTTTTAAAGTCCACGGTTCGACCTTGTGAGTCGGTGACGCGCCCATCGTCGAGAATCTGTAGCATCACATTGAATACGTCAGGATGCGCTTTCTCAATTTCGTCAAACAAAATCACCGAGTAAGGACGACGACGAACGGCTTCGGTCAACTGTCCGCCTTCTTCATAGCCAACGTATCCAGGAGGCGCACCGATGAGACGCGAGACGGCGTGTTTCTCCATATATTCGGACATGTCGATGCGTACCATTGCCTCTTCGGTGTCAAACAGGTAGGCGGCGAGCGCTTTAGCAAGTTCAGTTTTACCTACACCAGTTGGGCCCAAGAAGATAAAGCTGGCCGTGGGTTTGTTGGGGTCAGCAAGTCCAGCCCGCGATCGCTGAATCGCATCCGCCACCGCTGTCACCGCTTCGTCTTGACCGATCACGCGATGATGCAGTTCGTCTTCTAAGGTCAACAGCTTTTGCATTTCTGACTCGACCAACTTGCTGATCGGAATGCCCGTCCATTTAGAAATGATTTCGGCAATGTCAGACTCGGTGACTTCTTCACGCAGCAGGGATTTACCACTCTTTTGGGTCTGGGCAAGCTGGTCTTCAATTTCTTGAAGTTGGCGATTGAGACTGGTCAGAGTGCCATACTTTAACTCAGCCGCTCGATTGAGATCATAGTCCCGTTCGGCTTGCTGAATTTCGGTGTTGACGCGATCGATGTCTTCCTTCAATTCCTGAAGCTTCTTGATTACGCCTTGTTCGGCTTGCCATTGAGCATTAAATCCGCTTTGCTCTTCTTTGAGGTCAGCAAGTTCTCGTTCGATGCGTTCCAGTCGCTCTAGAGAAGCCCGATCAGTTTCTTTGTTTAGCGACAGCCGCTCCATTTCTAGTTGCAAGATCTTGCGATCGACTTCATCCAATTCTTCAGGTTTAGAAGTCAACTCCATTTTTAACTTGGCGGCAGCTTCATCCACCAGATCGATCGCCTTGTCAGGGAGGAAGCGATCGCTAATATATCGAGTCGAAAGCGTCGCCGCAGCCACCAACGCAGAGTCAGAAATCTTAACGCCGTGGTGCAGTTCGTACCGCTCTTTGAGACCGCGCAAAATCGAGATCGCATCTTCGACACTGGGCTGATCGATGTAGACTTGCTGAAATCGCCGTTCTAAAGCCGCATCTTTTTCGATGTATTTGCGATATTCATCCAGCGTCGTCGCCCCAATACAGCGCAGTTCGCCTCTGGCCAACATCGGTTTCAAGAGGTTTCCGGCATCCATTGCGCCCTGAGTCGCGCCCGCCCCGACAACCGTATGAATCTCATCGATAAAGAGAATGATCGTCCCTTTAGAGTCCAGCACTTCCTTAAGAACCGCCTTGAGCCGCTCCTCAAATTCACCGCGATATTTTGCGCCCGCGATTAGAGAACCCATGTCCAGCGTGATCAATTTGCGGTCTTTGAGCGACTGTGGCACATCTCCCGCGATAATTCGTTGGGCCAGCCCTTCTGCGATCGCCGTCTTCCCAACTCCAGGTTCACCAATCAGAACAGGATTGTTTTTTGTCCGACGCGACAGAATCTGGATAGTACGGCGAATCTCATCATCGCGCCCAATCACCGGGTCGAGCTTGCCTTCTCGCGCATACTGAGTCAGATCGCGTCCGTATTTCTCTAAAGATTCGTACTTGCCTTCGGGGTTTTGATCCGTCACCTTTTGACTTCCTCTAATTTGGACGATCGCATCTCTTAGTTTAGTGTCGTCTAATTTGAATTCTGAAAACAGAACCTTCCCAAAGCGATCATCTTTGGCGTAGGCCAGCAGCAGGTGTTCGATAGAAATAAAATCATCCTCAAACTGTTTGCGCGAGTCTTCTGCCCGATCGAGCAGCACATCCATACTGCGACCGAGATAAACAGAACTGCCGCTCCCAGAGATTTTTGGCTGCTTTTTGATGAATTCGTCCGCCCGATCGCGCAGTTGCTGCACCTTGATTCCCAGCTTGTTAAACACGCTCGTGGCAAGCCCATCTTGCTCAAGCAGTGCCTTCATTAAGTGTTCGGTTTCGATTTGCTGCTGATTGGCTTCTTTGACGATTTCCGGGGTGCGAACGATCGCTTCCCAGGCTTTCTCTGTAAATTGATTGGGGTTGGTTGGCTGCATCGCGTCCCCCTCTACCTATAACGTTCTAACTTGATACAGCCATTGTAGAGAAGTCAAGGGATTCGTGACAGATCGGAGTTCACACCTTTTGGGTAGTCCTTCCCGAAGAGCGCTTGTTCTGGCAGGTCATAATCAAGGAATCGAATTTGAAGATGGGCAGGTTGTCAATGAGCCAAATTGATCATGCAGCAATGACTGATCAGCAGTTAAAGGCACCTGAAGCGTTTAGCCCAACCGATAGCCAAATCCGCGCACAGTGATGATGTATTGAGGAGAACTCGGATCAATTTCTAGCTTCTCTCTGAGCCAGCGAATGTGTACATCTACCGTTTTAGGATCGCTCATCGATTGCAGACCCCAGACTCGCTCTAAAAGCTGATCGCGTGAAAAAACTCGGCGCGGATTTTGCATGAATAACTCTAGCAGCGTGTACTCTTTGGGCGACAGATTGACCTGTTGATCTCGCACCGTCACTTTGTATTCTTGTAGATAGAGGGTGATGTCTTGAAACTGAAGCGTTGACTGTTCTGACGCAATAGATTGAGTGCGCGACGATCGCCGCAACAACACTCGACAACGCGCAATTAATTCCCGCAGTCCAAACGGTTTGGCGAGATAATCATCGGCTCCAATTTCTAGCCCGACGACCACATCCATTTCGGTTCCTCGCGCACTGAGAATAAGAATTGGGGTGAGGTTTCCCTGTTGGCGAAGAATACGGCAAACATCCAGCCCATTCACGTAGGGCAACATCAGATCGAGAATGATCAGGTCGATCGCGCTAGATCCATCTTCTAGCGTCGCAGCACTGATCACCAAATCAAGCGCCTGACGACCGTCTTCAGCGGTGATCACTTGATAGCCCTCTTCTCGTAGAGCAGTCGCGATCGTTTCCCGAATAACGGCTTCATCTTCGACAACTAGAATACAGGGGGATGATTGAGAGGCTCCGAACGATCGCATAAAGTTATCGAATACCGCAGTTTTAGCAACTCAGGTTGGGTTAGAAAATCTGTTCAGGCTTCCTGAAGTGCAAACCAAATTTTGAAGATAAAGTAGACTGCGGCTAATTGACTCCTGTTTTGAAAAGACAACGCAAACGATTCTTATCACCTACAACATTCAACATTAAATAGAGATTGAATGAATCTAACCATCAAAACAATAAACAAATCAGGAACTTAGCAGGTTAAATCTGATTAAAGATTGGGTTAAACCCATTTTCTTATCAATTTGTGCGGGCGATGGCTACCCTGGAGTTAACATCAATTTGATTAAAAACTTCGCTTTGTTGGTGAGATCTGCTGCCTCCCAAGCTGCCAATTTGGGGAACTTTTGGACAAGACTCTGTTCATCGTTCTCTATTGAGAGATGTCTCTGAATTGATCGTTGCAGCCGAGTATCTTATCGAATTCAGATGAGTTTAGATGAATGATGGCGGAGTAAAAAGTTAATTCGTATAAAACGCATTCTGATAGAGGTCTGATACACAAGTGATGATGCTGGTGTGATTCAGAATGACGTTAGCTTCTCTTGGTCGATCGCTTCATTTAGCGATTCGTTTCTTCAACACGACGACAAAACTTTTCTACGTTCAAAAATACGCCAGGATCAACACTAAGGAATGAGAATTAAATAACTTCGACAATTGTAGAGTCTCGGATCGCCCTCCTCACGAAGTGGGGCGAAGCCCTCGCCAACCCTTCTCCCTAGGGAGAAGGGGCTAGAGTCTGGTTCCCTCTCCTTGGGGCTGCCGTGTACACACAAGTCGTTATTGCTTCGTTTCAGGCGGCTTCAGCCCCCTAAATCCCCCATGCTGGGGGACTTTGACCAAGGAAAGATTTCCAAAGTTCAAAGCCAGGACGACGGCTCAAAGTCCCCCATTTTTGGGGGATTTAGGGGGCGAAGGATCTCAGCAATGACAGATCGATCGACTTGTGTGTACACGGCAGCTCCTTGGGGAGAGGGCTAGGGTGAGGGTGAAATTTCGGAGTTATTTAATCCACGATCCTAACGGCTTCTTTGATCTCTGCCTTATTACAGATTGAAGTGCTAATGATTACACCTTACTCTGTGAGTGAAGTTTTATAAAGAGCCATCTCATTTGTGAGAACTGGGAGCTTCCCTATGAGCCAGACTACTCGATCGCAGAAATTAGCTCCTCCGGTTCCGATTATTCTCGTGATGCTGTTGGGCTTGGCAGGCTGTAGCGGTTTTCCTAGAGCGGAGGCAGAAACACAGTCCCGACCTGCGAGCGAAAAAGCAACGGCTGTCGATGTCGCGATCGCTCGTTCTGATTCGCTACGAAAACGACTGGAATATACCGGAACGACCAAACCCATTCGAGAAGTCTCAGTACGATCGCAGGTCGAAGGCCAGCTTCTCAGCCTGAATGTCGATGTGGGCGATCGCGTGCAGCAAGGTCAAACCCTGGGACGATTGGATGATGCATTACTAAGATCTGCCGTGCGTCAAGCCGAAGCAGAATTAGCCGCCCAAGAATCAGAAGTTGATCGGGCCCTCGCAGACGTAATCGAAGCTCGGACTCAAGCCGGAAGCGCCCAGGCAGAACTTCAACAAGCTCAGGCAGATGCAGCCCGTGCCAGCAGATTAGCGCGAGAAGGAGCCATTCCCACTCAAGAAGCAGAACAGGCGCAAACCGAAGCCCGCACCGCACTCCAGGCACTACGATCGGCTCAGGCGCAAATCGGGGCCAGAGAGCGATCGGTGGCAACGGCTCAAAAAAGGGTGGCAGCCCAACAAGCCGCTGTCAATCAAGAAGCCGAACGCCAGTCTTACACCACGCTAACTTCTCCCGTTACCGGATCGGTTTTACAGCGAGTGACAGAGCCAGGAAATCTTGCTCAAGCGGGAACTGAGATTTTGAGGGTAGGAGATTTCAGCCAGGTCAAAATTGCGGTTCAGGTGTCAGAGTTAGAACTGGAAAATATTCGAGTTGGGCAGCCTGTACAGGTGCGGCTAGATGCCATTCCCAATCAGGAGTTTGTCGGTAGAGTCACCCGCATTTCTCCGGACGCTGACGCAACGGCGCGACTAATTCCCGTCGAAGTGACCATTCCCAACACAGGGTCAAGAATCGGAAGTGGATTACTGGCGCGAGTCGATTTTTCACAATCTGAAACTCAGCGCGTCGTCGTTCCTCAAGCCGCAGTGCAAACGGCAGAAGCACAAAAAGAGGAACAAGAAAAAAGCACCACTGCAACCCTATTTACAATCCAAAAAGAAGGCGATCGTTCACAAGTGGTGGCGCGATCGGTCAAACTGGGCAAACGCACCAACGGACAGGTTGAAATTCTGTCGGGACTCAAGCCTGGAGAGACGTTTGTGGCTCGGAGCAGTCAGCCACTCAAAGATGGTCAAGTAGTGCGAACGAGTGTAATTTCTGAGCAGGAGCGATCATAATGCAGACCCCTCGATCGGGCTTTAGTCTTAGCGGCATTGCAATTCGTCAACACATTGGCACCCTGATGCTGACATTGGCAGTGATTGTGATGGGGTTCTTCTTTATTTCGACGCTTCAGGTTGATCTGTTGCCTTCGATTACTTATCCGCGAATTGGGGTGAGAGTCAACGCGCCGGGGATTTCTCCCGAAGTTGCTGTTGATGAAGTGACGAAGCCCTTAGAGGAAGCGCTTTCGGCGACAGAGGGCGTGGTGCAGGTCTATTCTCAAACGCGAGAAGGGCAAGTCAGCGTCGATTTGTTTTTTCGACCGGGTGGAAATATTGACCAGGCATTAAATGATGCAACGGCAGCTTTTAACCGAGCCAGAGGCAGATTGCCGGATACGATCGAAGACCCGACGCTATTCAAAGTAGACCCCTCCCAGCTTCCTGTTTATGAGTTAGCGCTGACTTCTGAATCCCTCCGAGACGTGGATTTGCGCGTGTTTGCTGACGAAGAATTGGCGCGTGAATTGGGCGTAGTTGCGGGTGTGGCGGCGGTAGATGTGTCGGGTGGCATTGAGGAAGAAGTGCGGGTCAAGGTAGATCTCGATCGCCTTCAGGCTCAAGGCGTTGGGCTAACTGACGTGCTGAACGAACTGACAGACACCAATCAAGACATCTCAGGCGGGCGGATTTTGGGCAGTAACTCTGAACCCTTGACTCGTACGATCGGGCGATTTCAAAACGCTCAACAGCTTGAAAATCTCTCCTTTGCGGTCGGCAATTCTAGCGGTACTCAGTCCTCCGATTCAACCAACGCTCAAGCGAATACTCAAAGCAATGCTCAAACCAACGATCGCCGCGTCTATCTAAGAGACTTTGCAGAGGTGATCGACGGGACAGCAGAACAGCGAGTTTTTGCGTCATTAAATGGGTCGCCAGCCGTCAAAATTAGCGTTCAGAAGCAGCCAGAAGCGAATACGATCGAGGTGGTCGAAGGAGTCAAGAAACGGATCGAAGAACTGCGTCAGTCTCGGCTGATTCCTGAAGATGTGACGTTGACCTCAACGCTGGATGAATCTGTTTTCATTCGCGATGCCATTTCCAACGTGGCGACTTCTGGATTAATTGGGGCAGGATTAGCCGCGATCGCCGTTCTATTATTTTTGGGTTCGCTTCGCCAAACGTTTATTATCGTTTTAGCGATTCCCTTAGCGACGTTGGCAGCAATCATCTTAATGGGATTATTTGGTTTATCGCTGAATATTTTTAGTTTAGGGGGACTGGCGCTAGGCGTTGGGATTGTTGTAGACAACTCGATCGTCATGCTCGAAAACATTGCAGAAGGGGCGGGCATGACACCCGGAAAAGACACGCGGACGCGGCTCACCTCTCGGCAATTGATTCAGCAGGCGGCTCAAAGTAGCCGAGAAGTGGAGTCTGCATTAATTGCTTCGACCAGTACCAACCTTGTTGCAGTTTTGCCATTTCTGCTAATCGGCGGATTCATCGCGCTACTGTTCAACGAATTGATTTTAACCATTAGCTTTTCTGTGGCCGCTTCGATTCTCATTGCTGTAACCGTTGTGCCCATGTTGACTTCTCGATTGTTGGCCATTCGCTGGTCGAGTCGGGTGGGAGAGTTTTGGCTGTTAAGGCAGTTTAATCGGCGGTTTGAAGATGCGACACGCGGCTATGGTGGGCTGCTGCATCGAGCGCTACGATCGCGCTGGCTAGTTATCGGTTTGACAGTCCTGATTTTGGGCGGCAGCAGTTTTTGGATGGTGGGCCAGATTCCTCAAGAAATTCTGCCCCGCATCAACACCGGACAAGCCAATCTGATTGCTCAATTTCCGCCCGGTACGCCGCTTGAAACCAATCGTAAAGTCATGAAAGCGACGGACAAAATTCTGCGCGCTCAACCGGAAACAGAGTACGTTTTCTCGACGATTGGCGGCTTTCTATTTGGCAGCAATACCAGTGAAAATCCGTTGCGAAGTTCCAGTACGATCACGCTCAAACCGGGGACAGATGTCGCTGCTTATGTAGCAAAAGTCACCCGCGAGTTGAATCGATTAAATCTGGTGGACATTCGGCTGCGGTTGAGTCCAGGTCAGGTGCGCGGGGTGATTTTGAGTAACTCACCTGTTAGAGGGGCAGAAATTGATGTGCTGCTGCAAGGAGAAGACGAGCGAACTCTGAACCAAGCTGGGCGGCAGGTTTTGCAAGCTTTGGAACAACAGGCGACTTTGGCAAGTTTTCGACCCGACGCGGATCAACGTCAGCCAGAAGTACAAATCATCCCAGATTCAGGACGCTTAACGGCTCTGGGTTTAAACACTCAAGACATTGGGGATACGATTCAAACAGCGATTACTGGAACAGTCCCCACACAGTTGCAGCGAGGAAACCGTCTGGTTGATGTGCGAGTGCAGTTGGATCAAGACTCCATTCGCAGTCCTGCTCAACTAGAACGGCTGCCACTATTCACTGAAAACAATCGTCAGATTCGGCTCTCAGATGTTGCCAGCATTCAAGAAGGACAGGCTCCCGGACAGGTGCAACGCATTAATCAGAGACAGGTATTTGCGATCGCCGGAAACCTCACTGAAAATGCCAGTTTAGGAGAAGCGCTGGCTCAAGTTAATCAGGTGCTTCGATTTGTTAACTTGCCTCAAGGCGTGAGCGTGTTACCCAGTGCTGCGGCAGAAAGTAACCAACAGCTACAGTCCTCACTTCCCATTCTGGGAGGATTGGCAGCGTTTCTGGTGTTTGTTGTCATGGCGGTACAGTACAATTCTTTGATTGATCCTTTAGTGATCATGCTGACGATTCCTTTAGCGTTGGCGGGCGGAATTTTGGGATTGTATGT
This sequence comes from Phormidesmis sp. 146-12, assembly GCF_052939495.1. Classification (NCBI taxonomy): domain Bacteria; kingdom Bacillati; phylum Cyanobacteriota; class Cyanophyceae; order Leptolyngbyales; family Leptolyngbyaceae; genus Phormidesmis; species Phormidesmis sp. 146-12. The sequence goes on from NZ_JBJPHS010000090.1 coordinate 24,357, forward strand.
CACCAAGACTTCGATCGGTGCTACTGTAATCGTCGGCGCAGTTTTATTGGTTGGGATTGTCGTCAACAATGCGATCATTATGGTCGAACTTGCCAATCAGATTCGTGATCGCACGGGTGTCGATCGTCGCACTGCCATTTTAGAAGCGGCTCCTCAACGATTGCGTCCTGTTCTCATGACCACCATCACAACCGTACTGGGAATGTTTCCGTTGGCGTTGGGTGTCGGTCAGGGTGGCGAATTTCTGCGTCCCCTGGGCATCGTCGTATTCTCAGGACTATCCCTCGCCACGTTGCTGACGCTATTCATCATTCCTTGTTTTTATGTGCTGCTACACGAGTTATTCCACTGGCGATCGAGACGAAAACTCTCCGCCCTTGAGGAGATCGAAAGTAGTGAGCGATCGCCCGAAAAAGAGAAAGATTTAGTTTAATGGCAGTTCGATGAAATCTTTCGCTACGGTTGATAATCCGGGCAGCCCCCTAAATCCCCCACGAGTAGGGGACTTTGAACGAGAAATATTGTCTCAAAGTCCCCCAAAATTGGGGGGTTGGG
>NZ_JBJPHS010000091.1:0-24851 GCF_052939495.1 Phormidesmis sp. 146-12
GAAAGTCTGCGCTCCTACGGCGTGATCGCTGCTTAATTTTGTCCGAAGTGTTGCTACTCGCGACGTTCGCTAATTTTGTTCGTAAGTCTAACCATTTGATGCCTTCAAGACTGGGTAACACGACATGGGCTGCCCCAACTCGATCGCTCGGCCCCAATCCGACCGCCCACATTCCCGCCGCGATCGCGGCCTCGATTCCCGCCGCTGCGTCTTCGATCACGACACACTGAAACGGCTGTAACCCAATCTCATTAGCCGCAAATAGAAACAGATCCGGTGCAGGTTTGGGATTTTGCACACTGTAGCCATCGGCGATCGCATCGATTCGATCGACAATGCCCAGTTTCTCAATCACGGTACGAGCGTTTTTGCTGGCCGATCCTAATGCTGTTTTGATTCCGGCTTGCCTTAGTTCGTCTAATAGCTCTAGCGATCCCGGAAGTAGATCGGCTGGAGTCACTTCTTTGATCGATTCGACGTAGTTTTTGTTTTTGCGCTCCATCATCTCCTGGATTTGCGCTTCTGTATACGATCGATTCCCAATGATGTGCATTAACGATTCACGACGAGACACACCTCGCAGCGCTTCATTCGCTTGACGATCGAAGGGCAACCCCTCTTCATCAGCTAATCGTTGCCACGATCGGTAGTGATATTCTGCGGTGTCGGTCAACACGCCATCTAGATCAAAAATCACGCCCTGAATGTCAAAAGGATGGGGTAGAGAAGGGGCTGAATTCGTCAGAGAATTGTCCGATGGAGTCATGATTTCACCTGCTGAATTACGGGTTCTGAACTGCTAGTCGTTGCATTCGTCAGATCAAATTCGTGCCATTCACCGCGCCAGTGTAGTTTGAAGTTTAATCGCGTCCAATTGGGAGGCAGATGAGGATTGGCAATCGGCCCTGCTTCGGTTAGTTTTACCCCCGCAAATCCCCAAATTACCGCTTGCCAAATGCCCCCCGCAGACGCTCCGTGAATCCCTTCGGCGGCATTGCCGCGCACATCTTCGAGATCGACCATTGCGGCCTGCATAAAGCGATCGTAAGCTTCTTGCGGATCACCCAAATCAGACGCGAGAATGGCATGAATCGCTGGGCCAAGCGAGGAGCCATAGGTAATATCAGTGCGCGGGGCGTAGTAGTCCCAATTTTTCTGCAAGATCTCCAGATTGTAGGGAAACTCTTGAGATTGACGCATCAGATACAGCAGCATCAATACATCGGGCTGTTTGAGAACTTGACGCTTGTTAGCGCCATCAATGCCCAAAATGGACTGCATGGATTTTGTGCGCGGCTCATAGTCTGCTAATTTGATGTCTTCGAGGGCAAAAAAGCCGTCAAACTCTTCAATCAAGCCCGTCTTTTTGTCATAGGGGATGGAGATGTTTTTGACAATATCTTCCCAACGCGATCGCCGCTCTGAAGTCAGTTGTAATTTTTGCTGTAGCTCGATCGCTTTGTCGGGGTAGGTGTGAAACAGCCAATCAAAGACATAAATTGCTTTTTCTAGATTCCACTGAGCCATCCGATTGGTGAATGCGCTGTTGTGTACGTCGTGTTCGTGATATTCATCGGCTCCGATTACTTCTCGGATTTCATAGTATTCTTTTTTGGTATTCCACTCGACGCGACTTCTCCAGAACACCGCCGTATCTAAAATCAATTCCGCCCCACAATCGCGCATCCATTCATCGTCGCCTGTTGCTTTCCAGTAATACCACGTTGCATACGAGATATCTGCGCTGATGTGAATCTCCCGATCGCGGCACCAAATTCGGATATCTTCGGCATAAGGGTCAGTCGGCAACGCCCAACGAGGCGTGACTTCATCCCCCGTATCGGCACTTTCCCAGGCAAACATCGCCCCTTTGTAGCCATAGTAGGCCGCTTTGCGTCGCGCTCCGGCCAGGGTGTGGTAGCGATAGGTGAGCAGATTTTTAGCGATCGCGGGCTGCGTATAAGTAAAAAAGGGCAGCAGAAAAATCTCGGTATCCCAAAAGACGTGACCTCGATAGCCAAAGCCAGAGAGCGTTTTTGCGGGAATGCTAACGCGATCGTCCTGTTGAGGAGCCGCAATCAATAGCTGAAACAGGTTGTAACGAATCGCAAGTTGTGCTCTGGTGTCGCCTTCGATCACGACATCGCTGGTTTGCCACACCTGACTCCAGGCCTGCTCGTGGGCTTTGAGTAATTGATCATAAGGCGGCAAGTCGGCCAGTTTTGTTTGAGCCGCTTGGGCAGGCGATTCGACCTCTCTAGAGGTGAAAACCGTGATCACATTTTCGACGGTCACCGTTTGCCCATCCGCTGCCATAAATCCAGAAGTCAGGGTGGGATAACCGGGAACGCTCGTCACCTGTAACGACGCTTCTGCCCCAGAGATCGTCATTCCTGAAGCCATCCCTAACTCAATTCTCGAACTGCGAGTCCGCACCTGGAGCCACACACCCTGATCAGCTTTGCCCTGATTGAGCCATTCCCAGTGATTAAAGCCCTGATTTTCGGGATAGCCATTCATACTTGCCTGGACTTCGACATAGCCACTAAAGTCGATCGGCGTGATCTGACAGCGCAAAGCCAACACATTCTGGTCAGCCAAACTCGCAAATCGCTCAAACTTCAACTCGATCGTCTTGCCATTGGGACTGCGCCACCGCACCGATCGACTCAACAAACCTCGCCTCACATCCAACTGTCGCTCATAGCTCAAAATTTCTCCCTGCTCTAGGCGAAACCGCTCTCCATTGAGGCTCACCGACAAAGGCAGCCAATCGGGACAGTTGACCAACTCGGTGTACATCACAGGCACACTGTCATAAACGCCATGAATCAGCGTCGAAGGAGTCGCGCGAGGGTAGCCTTCCTCAAAGGTGCCGCGGGTGCCGACGTAGCCATTGCCGATCGTAAAGACGGTTTCTCTAGCGTGTAGTTGGTCAGGAATCCATTGAGTTTCGATCAATGTCCAATCGGTGTATCTGAGGGCAGGAGATTGATCTGGAGTGTTCATGAGCAGGGCTTGATCGACTTGGGGAGGGGGAGATTGGGTCTGCATATCGTCACGGGGGAAGGAATGGGCCGTCAATTTAACGTCTGAGCGTCTGTTTTCAGGAAGTTTTTTGCGTCGGAATTTGTTTTTTGTCCTCGATCGGGCGTGTTAGAGAACTTCAAACCTGGGGTTCTGATTCAAAGTTCTCACTAGCGAAGGAATTTAGGCAGCTTTCCATGTTGTGCAGTTGCAGCGCTAGTCTTCTAAAAGTCACGCCAATCTAGAAAGGGTTGATTGTGTTCTGTGCTACTGAGGTCGTGAAACTTTTTCTATTGTCCCTCTCCCCCCGGCGGTTGTTGTACTTTCATTCAGAACTTAAGACTTGTTTTTGTTTTGGTAGACAACTTAACACTGATGACTTCATCGCTGCTTGTGCTGTTCCAAGATCAGGTCGGCTCTTGGCTTATAAAGCAGATGAAATAACGCTTCCAGGTATCGCATCAGAGGTTCGCGACTGTCACGAGAAATGTAGCTGCCAAATCCGTAAACTTTGGCGATCGCCAACAATCGCTCTGTGTGTAATCGCCAATTATACTGTTCGCGAATGCGATGGATGGATTTGTCGGATAGTGTTTTCCATGCCATAGCGTCAGCGTCACACTGTTGGAGAAACTGCAAGATTTTTTGAGTGCTGGACTCAAAGTCGGTGGGATTGATCAAAAAGCCGTTTTCTTCGTCCTGAATGATTTCTACGGCTCCGCCAAACTCAGTGGCAAAGGTCGGTAAGCCAGAGATCATCGCTTCTAAAATGGTGCGTCCAAACGCCTCAAATCGCGCAAAATGCACAAAAATCCCGCCTTTGTCCGCGATCGCTCGATACACTTCTCCCAGATCTTCACTGGGGAGCCGAATGCCAATCCACCGCAGGCGATCGTGAAGCTGATAGTGGTCGATCAGGTGATGCAGCTTTGCAATTTCGTCCGCTTCTTCGGGACTTTTTGCGGCTGAAGCATGTATTTTGTTGGTGACTAAAATCAGATTGCACTTATCTTGAAGTTCCTGATTTTTGGCGAAGCATTCCACTAATCCCGCAAGATTTTTGATGGCATTTATGGGAGAAACGGCCAGCATTGATCGCTTCTCAGAATTTTGCAAATTGCCCAAAATGTCATCGGATTGACGATAAAAGATTAAGTCTTGAATGCGCGTACAGTTGCGTCGCTCTTCTGTCTGAGTGTAAGGGAAGAAAAACGTCTCATTTACTCCCGGTGGCACTCGATTAAACTTGGGATGAAAGAGATTAACCCCATCGACGACGTGATAAAGCTGAGGCATCGTAAAACACTTGTAGGATTCGTACTGCCCTACTGTTTCAGGCGTTCCGACGATTTCTTGATACGACGATGTGATCACAAAGTCTGCCGCATTCATGCTGATCAAATCGGCGGTAAATTGAGCCGAAAAATGATACTGATCCTCTAAATCTTGCCAATAAAGATTGCTGAATAAGTATTTAGGTTTCTCTAAAGAATGAGCAATATTGCAGTGCAGCGTTTTGAGCCGACGCGCTAATAGAAATGCCACCAAATTGCCATCGGTGTAGTTACCAATAATTAGATTGGGACGACCCTGTAATTGTTTGAGCAGTTCGGCTTCGGCATCTAGCGCAAAGCTTTCTAGATAAGGGAAGATTTCAAATTTAGAAATCCAATTTTGAGTGACGTTGGGGTTAAATTCTTGAAAGGGCACCCGGAGAATCCAGCCGTGCTCTGTCCCATCGATTTTTTCTAAACGCAGCCCACACTGAGTGCCTTCACAATTGGGAATGAGCCGCGTCAAAATCACCACCTGGGGTTGGATTCCCAGCAAGTCGAGTCCTGCAATCTGAATATCTTCTCGCAGCTTATTTTCTAGACTCCGGGCTTGATCCAACACATAAGCCACCTGTCCGGCGGTTTCGGGTCGCCCTAGCACACTTTCTTGTCCCACCCACCCGTGCACCGAGACTAGCACCACTCGAAAAATCGCAGGCACACGAGACACAAATGCCTCCAAGATTGCGGGTTGGGGACTGTCAATCAAGCGATCGAGCAGTTCTAACGTTTCGCAGGCCCGCCCGATCGTATTGCCCCATCCTGGCTCCAGTCCCATTTCTTGCAGCTTGGGATGAAAGTCGGCATAGGCAGCATCCGGATCATGAAGTCGTAAAAATCGCAGCGATTGTTGAACCTGTTCGCGAAGTTTTTGTCCGTTGTGAATGCGATCGTTGACCAGCAGCGGAATGTCATTATATTGACGCAAATGCAGCGCTTCAAACAGGGCATCTAACCAGTATTGAGGATTGGTCTGCAACTCATCACACAGATAATGATTGAGAAACTCTAGCCCCTGACCAATGGTGCGCGGGTCGCTAATTTCAGGACTATCTTTGTAAAACGCACTGACATCTAGCTCAAAAATCTGAGGCTGGGCCCGATTGACTAGGCGATCGCGCGCTTCGAGGAGTGCTTGGGGGGTCATGCGTTCAGCTTTTTCGAGGTCTGCATCCCAGCGCCAGATTTGTTGGCTGGCAATCCAGGGGCGCACGATTAGCCAGATGTTGTCGCTTTCTAGCATGATCTCGTGAGTGTGATGAATCAGCTTACCTAGCGACGAGGCGCGATAAAAGTAACCTGGTTTTTGCGATCGATGACAATAATCTGCAAACGCTAAAAGGATTTCATTCCTCAAAAAGTAACGGTTCCCCGATTCGCTCAGGGCTTCGATCAGTTGGCGCAGCGCGATTTTTTCTTCGCTATTTAAGACCGCTTGGACGACTTCATACATGGCAAATTTCCAAATGTGAGCAAGTGATAGACCTGTGATATCGCAGCGTTGGGCAGGTCTATGTGATTATTTTGTCTACCCTCTGACTTTGCGGAGGTTTCTCAACGACGGCTATTCTAAGTTAGAAACAAATACAATTTTCCACCTCTATCGGTAGATGCAATTCCTTCTAAAGAAAGATTGACTTGTGTTTTTTCCAGATGTCATGGGTGAGCAAAAATCAAAGCTTAAATTTCTTAACTCAAATTCCTTAAAAATCTCATACCAACGCTTTGCGAAGCTGTACATCTTTTGATCTCCTCTAATCTCCCTCAGAAGGCTACCGTGTATACATAAGTCGTCAATCGCTTCGTTTCAGTCGGCTTCAGCCCCCTAAATCCCCCACGAGTGAGGGACTTTGAACCCTTGAGAAATTGCTTGAACTGTAAAAATCTTTCTACTCAAAGTTCCCCAAAATGGGGGACGTAGGGGGCGGAACATCTCGGCAATGACTGATCAATCTGCTTGTCTGTACACGGTAGCCCTTAGAAAGAGGGAAAGTAAAGGGCAACCGATCGTCAAAACGAGATCAGCCCCGATCGTAACGTTGAGTCTATCTTAGGGTTGTATTAAATCTCAAAAAAACTCTCTAAGTTATAAAAGCAAATCCAATCACTATAGGAGAAACTTTTGTATGACGACGAATGTTACAGATATCAAGACGGATCTTCAAAAGCAGAATCGGGGTTCGATTTGGATTGGGGTGCTGCTGATTGTATTTGGAATTTTGGCGATCGCACTACCTTCTGTTTCCACTATTTTTGCTGAAACATGGGTGGCTTTGATTGTGCTTTCTGCTGGATTTGCTAAGTTTGGCTATGCATTTCAGACACGCACTCAGGGCGGCTTTATTTGGAAGCTTTTGCTCAGTCTGCTCTACATTGGCACGGGCATCATGTTGTTTGTCAATCCATTCACCGGGATTTTGACGCTGACGATTTTGTTAGGTAGCTTCTTGTTAACAGAAGGTGTTTTTGAGATCATCCTGGCCTTTCGTTTGCGTCCTCAACACAACTGGACTTGGGCCCTTGGGAATGGCATTGTCACGCTGTTGTTGGGCGGCATGATCTGGTTTCAGTTTCCCTTTGATGCGCCCTGGTTACTGGGGACTTTGGTGGGATCAAGTGTACTGTTTACCGGAATCTCACGAGTGATGCTGGCACTCAATCCTCCGTCAGCTTTGAATTCTGATCAGGCGGCTTCTGTGTAAAAAAAGCTGTTGTAAAAGCTTCATCTTTAATTGATTTTTCATAACGGGTAACGGGGTAGTGAGCGATCGGGTTGTAATACCTGGCTCATTACCCTTTACGTTTAATGATCTATAACTTATGAGAATCAACTTTCCATAAGCGCTCTAGAGTTGCCACTTGACGATGCAGTACAATTGTTCGATATTTGCGATAGCCCATCACAGGCAAAACAAATAAAAAAGGAAGTACCAGCGCGATCGTTCCTCCGATCACTAGTCCTGTGTCATTGGGTGATGAAGTTGAATTGGCAGCAGGGGGAGCGATCGTATGCACATTGTTTGAACTAATCGGCCTCCAACAGAATGGATATTGCCGCTGTGAACACTGTAGAGAATCAGTCATAACACGCTCTTGATAAGGTTGCTAAAGTAAGTTTGGTCAATTTGTCCAGTCCGTTATTCAGCACTTCTGCGCCTCACCCGTCAAAAATAGGGAACCTGTATCAGTTGGCTAAATAATCTTCTGGTTCATTCACAAAATAAAACTCACAAAATAAAACCCAACACCTGATTAAGGCATTGGGTCTCATAATTAACCGCCCCTTTTAGAGAGGCTCAAACCGATGGTGACCTTAAGCGGGAACAAACTTCAGAGAGACACCATTCATACAGTAGCGATCGCCCGTCGGTCTGGGCCCATCCTTGAACACATGCCCCAAATGTCCACCACAACGACGACAATGAACTTCAACACGAGTCATAAAGAGACTGCGATCGGTGGTAGTTTCGATAGCCCCTTCGATCGGAGCATAAAAGCTAGGCCAACCCGTTCCGCTATTAAACTTGGTCTCTGATGTAAAGAGCGGCAACTCACACCCAGAACAGACAAATTGCCCTTCCCCATACTCCTTATCTAAGGGACTGGTGCCCGCCCGTTCTGTGCCATGCTTTCTCAGCACTTGAAACTGTTCGGGGGTGAGCAGCTTGCGCCATTCGTCATCAGTTTTTGTAATTTCAAATTCGTGATTGGTTGCAGCCATGTCTGGTGATTTCCTGTTTAAATAATGGGATGACAAAACCATTCCAGCGATCGTCGTACTACCGATTAGCAAGGTTCGTCTTCTCATGTCTCGATCGTATCGCATTCTCGTAAGTCTTGCTGTGTCGCTCTATCAGAAGGATTGGTGCAAAGGATTTTTAGAATTTTGGGTGGGGCGATCGTGTTGGTCGGATGCAGCATTATAAATTCCTTCGCTGCGGCTTGCATATTCAGAAAGCCTCCTTGTAGGGTAGGTTGAGCCAGCAAAACGCACCCTTCTCAATCTCTCCCTGATTTCCCAGATATCGGCTGCTTCAGCATAGAATGAGTAGGATCGCTTTTACGTGCAACCCGGCATGACCCCCAGCAAACTGACTGATTCTGATAAGCGCCAAATTGTTGAACTGTATCGTCAGCCTGGAGAGACAACACTCACTCTGGCAGGTCAATATGGTGTCAGCAACACAACCATTAGTCGCATCCTCAAAAGCAGCCTGTCCGCCGAGGAGTATGACGGTCTAATCCAACAAAAGCGGGCGGCCTCTCGCAATCAGTCTGATACGGCTCGTCCAGTCGAAGAAGCACCCGTCCAGGGGAGTATTCTCGAAGTCCCTCCTGCGGTCGAACCCGAAGAAGTCGTATTAGAGGAGCCATCGATCGAGCTTGCTGCTTCCGTTCCCTTAGTTTCTCCGTCGGGCAGAACGACTCCAGCCCCGATTCGGCGATCGCGCAAACGATCTTCGGCGGAAGCAGAGGTCGCTGAGAACGAATCGATCGAGCCTGAACCGACTCCAGTCCCCAAAGTTTTGCCCACGCTCAAAGAACCGATAGTTGCCGCCGCAGCCCTTTTGGATGACGATTTAAGGGCGGGCAGCCTCTTAGATGAAGAAGAGGACGACCTCGATGACCTCGAAGACGACTTAGAAGAAGGTCTCGACGACGATGACGACGACGATCTGGACGATGAAACCTCGGTCATGCCAGCCCTTCAGTTGAGCGCCACTGAGTTTATTCGCGTCTTGCCCCTGACCGAAGCTGCGATACCTAGAACGTGCTATTTGGTCGTCGATCGCTCTGCTGAATTAATCGCCCGTCCGCTTAGAGAATTTGGTGAACTGGGACAGATCCCTTCTGAAGAAACTCAAGAAAAAACGCTGCCTGTGTTTGATAATCATCGGGTCGCCAAGCGATTTTCTAACATTCGCACCCAGAGAGTGATCAAGATTCCTGACAGCCGAATTTTGCAAAAAACTGCCCCTCATCTGCAAGCCAAAGGCATTACGCGGCTCTTGATCGATGGGCAGGTGTATGCGCTCTAGACAAAACGGAGTTTTTTGCAGAGGCAGAGTTTCAGATTCGCTCCTCTGCTGCTTATCCGTGGTTAATCAACTTGAAAGTGGCGATCGCCTCAAACATCCTGAATTCGAGCGGCTTTGTGCGATATTAAAAGAATAGAAGCGATCGCAGGAGTCGTTTACGCGGAATTCCCACTGCAATTTTACTTTCAAGCCCATAGAAGAGCCGCGAAAATAACTGAGAAAATTGGCGTTGCTGATTGTGTAATGGAAAATCTACTGTAAGGGTAGCGCCCCTGTGCCTACCCTGGGCTTTCGGGCAACCACGGGGGGATTGCCCCTACATTCAATCATTCATCATTCAGCAACACCAGAAAATTAAATTCGACTGGGATCACTTAAGGCTGGATTGTGGATAAATGACTCATCCGTCAAGCTGTGCAAGAACGCCAGCAGATCTTGTTTCTCTGTCTCAGTAAGTTCAAATCCAGAAATAAAGTGGCTTTTGAACGGATTTTCACGGCCGACTCCTGCATTTTCTCCATGATTCAGCGTTCGTCCACCGACACGGTAATGCTCAATCACCTCTTCTAATGTAGCAATACTGCCGTCGTGCATGTAGGGAGCCGTGAGCGCAATATTTCGCAGGGTGGGAGCTTTGAATCGACCCATATCAGAGGGCTGTCGAGTGATTTCATAGACTCCAGTATTGTTGGCTGGAAAGGCTCCTTTGCCGTCGATGTTGTAGAGTCCGGTATTGTGGAAGGCAATCTCCGTAAAAGCCAGACGTTCATGCTGGACTGAATCTGAGAAATTGAGTCCACCGTGACAGTGAAAGCACTCCAGACGTTCGCTGTGAAACAACTTCTCGCCTCGTTTAGCCGATGCAGAAATTGCGTTTCTACTGCCGCCAAACCGATAGCGATCGTAGGGCGAGTCAAATGAAATCAAACTACGCTCAAAAGATGCCAATGCTTTCGTGAGATTGCTGAGATTAATGGTGCGATTGTCGCCCCCAAATGCTGCTGAAAAAAGCTTTCGGTAAGTTGGATCTTGGCGCAGCATTGCAAGAATCTGCGCTTCTTTACCAACCATGCCTAGCTCGACTGGATGCTCGCCAAACATGGGAACTAGCGCCTGAGTTTCCAGTCGGGTCATCAGAGGATTTGCCCAGGTTAGCACTGAGTTATAAGCAATGTTAGCAAGACTCATGGAGTTGCGGGGATGCTTTTCTCCGGTTGCTCCAACTCCTACCAGTTTGCCATCCGTGAAGGCAAGTTTTTGCTCGTGGCAGGAGGCACAAGAATGAGTTCCGGTGATTGAGAGGCGCTTTTCATAAAATAAATGCCGCCCCAACTCCACTTTGTCAGCCGTCATCGGATTGTCGGCAGGAACTACAGGTTTTGGCAATCCAGCAGGTAAATTCCACTCGTAGGGCTTGGGGGTGGCGAGTGCTTGACTCAGACTAATTGCGAATAGAAACGCGATCGCCAGGATGACGACCCGCCCGACGCTTCGGCTGTTCTTGAGTCTCTTACTCAACACGGAAGAAGGTTTGTGTGACCGCAGGTTTACTCATAAAGGGTAACCCAAGATTTGCCATGATGCCGACGCAGTTGCGATCGTCCGGCTCAGACATGCAGCCTGGTGCAGTTTTGGGTTGATTCTGGTTCAAATTAGTGGTCGCGACTAGCTGTGTTAGATCAGCCACGACTAGATTTTTGGCGGGATCAAAGCGAGTCAGCACGATCGTAGCTCGGTTCGGAAAATCACATCGGGAGGGTTTCTCACTAGCAGTTCCAGCCTGACATCCTGCACTGCCTAGATGGATCGGGAACCCGCTGGATGCTTCGCCGCCTGGTTCCTGATGCTTCTGACGACCGCCCATCGGTGCCATTGTTGGACTTTGTAGATCAATGCGGGCAAACTTATAGCCAAACTGCCAGTTCCACCACAGTCCAGTGAGATTAAGGGGTGAAGGAGCTAGAGTAGAATCTTCGTGGTTTAGCCCAGAGGGAAGTCCAAGCGTAAATTTTAGCCCGGTGTAATTGCCTTTGGGAACAGTGCCAACAATGCGATCGCGCATCTCAGTTGTGCCATTCACACAGGCTCCCATTTTGTTTTCAAAGTCTAATAGCGCCACGTTCTGGTATTGCCACTTGTTATCTTGTTCTAGGGTGAGGGGAACGGCTTTACCCTGATCATCAATCAGTGCGACCTCCGACACGTAAAAGCGAAAGTCAGAAAGCGTCTGGTTTGTAGCAGGTTTGCCAAGGCTATAGTTTGAGCCACAAGCAAAGGGCTGTTTGCCAACTTTGGCTGCAAATCGAATGGCGATCGGTTGAGTTTCAGCAGAGATTGCAGGAACTCCCAGGACTGCGGTGAGCAGGGAAACACTAACCGCTAACATGATAGTTAATTGTGGAGTAGACTTCATTGACTTTGACACCTTCAACTCAAGTTTACTGGACGTTTTCTAGTTAAAAAGTAGCTTGAATCTGGAAACCAAACAACCGTCGATCGCCAAACGTGGCTAATGGTTCCGCACCTAGAAATGCACCATTGAGATAGCGTTTACCAAACAGATTGACTCACGGAATCTGTGCATTTGCAGTCCGGATTTCAACACACAATAACCCAACTGTAATTAGGTAAATGAACCACTTGAATCTAATCATTATTTCGTTTAGAACATCTCCTCTGTTGTCTTTGCCCTAAAAAGTCGATCGCACTTGAATGCCAAAGGTGCGGCGATCGCCATAGGAAGCCAGGTCAGCAAAAAATCCAGTAAAAGCAACGGTGATGTATTCTTTATCAAACAGATTGTTGACAAAAAAGTAGATGCCCCCGCCCTTCCACTCGTACCCAATCCGAGTATTCACCAGCGAAAAGGGATCTTGCTTCAGGGTATTGGAATCGTTGAAGAAGTAAGTGCCAACTCCTTGCAAGTCCACTCTGCCAAAAAAGCCGCCCGGACTGCGGTACTGCGCTCCCAAGTTAAAGGTAAATTCAGGGGCGTAGGTGAGCTTATTGCCGCTAAAATTCTGTCCTGAAAATGGATTGGTATAGCGCGTAAATCGAGCATTGGTATAGCCAAATCCTGCAATTAGATCCAATCCTTTGAGCAGCTTGGCATTGAGTTCTAGCTCTACTCCATTAGTTTTGACACCGCCGTTGGCAATCAGCGTCGAAAGCCCTATCCCATCAGTCAAAAGAATCTGATAATCATCCACATCGCTCCAAAAGAGCGCCAGGTTTGCCGTGAGGCGATTGTTTAGCAAAGTGGATTTTAGCCCTACTTCGTAGCTCCACAGCTTTTCTGGACGTACTAGCAGCGTAGTCGGATCGTTGGAGGCGTAGTTTTGAGTGCCTGGTTTGTAGCCGCGTGAGGCACTGCCATAGACCATCACTGCCGGACTGAGACGATACTGCGCGGCAAATCGTGGTAAGACAATATTGCCATCGGTCACCGAGTCACTAAGCCGCAACCCAGTTGGAGTTTCACCCAGAACTGGATCGGTAAACGAACTGCTGCGGTTTAGGTTGTCTCGGAAGGTTTCATAGCGTAAGCCTGCCGTCAGAGTAAGTGCTTCTAGGGGTTGGATATCAATCTGTCCGAAGACGGCATAGGTGCGTTGATCAAATCGAGCATCGGTGCGATCGATTCCAATCGGAAATCCCAGCGGCTCAACCAGAGGGGTATACTCAGTCGAGAGAAGTAAGTCAAGCGATCGTGACTGATAATAGCCTCCCAATAACCAGCGAAACTGCTTGGCGGTCTGGGGCGACTGGAGCCGAATCTCCTGGCTCCAAATCGTAGAAGGAATGTCCGCTCGACTCCGAAGCAAATCATCCAGTGTGTAGTCAGTATCTTGCGTATAGTCCAAACTGGTCTGGTTGCGAGCAGTAATCGCCGTCACATTCACCGCAGACCCTTCATAAGCAATTTTGAGTGATTGGGTGTTGATGGAAACATCTAATGAACCGGGAATATTGCTGGCGCTTTGAAAGCGATCGCGCTGGGTAATTGGGACGAATGTATTATCACCATCGTTGTTGCGACCACCATTTGCGTTGAAGGAAATCGCCCATTCCTTAGAAGGAGTCCACAGAATGTTGGCCCGTCCAAACAAGGAGTCTTGATCATTGGCATCTTCACCCAGCAAGACATTCTTGGTAAAGCCATCCCGCGCACTGTAAGAGCCAGATAGCCGAAACCCCAGTGTATCTTTGATGACGGCATCACTCAGCGATAAAGATGCCTGGCGTTGATTAAAATTTCCATAGCCTGCCCCAATCCGAACTTCAGGGAAATTGGTCGGCGGACGGCTGATCACATTGATCACACCTGCTTGACTACTGCGCCCATACAAAGTGCCTTGAGGCCCGCGCAGCACCTCGACTCGTTCTAAATCAAACAACTCGCCGGGTAAGTATTGGTGAATATTTTCGTAGGGCACATCATCCAGATAAAAACTGATTGCGTCTCTGACTAGATAGTTGCTATTGCCTAACCCGCGAATCGTCTGAAAATTGAAGGAGCGATCGCCCGTGCTAGTAAAAAAGTTTGGAGTCTGGGCTGCCACATCTCGGACAGAACTGACATCGGCATCCTCAATCTGCGCTCTAGTCAGCGTTGTCAAACTAATGGGTACGTCTTGTTGGAGTTCGGGGCGCTTTTGGGCAGTCACTACGACTTCCTCTTCAGGCTCGACAGGCGTGACGGCTAACACTAAACCCGCTTGCGCTGGCATGATCGAAGCTGTTGGGGCATCCTGGCTTCCAGTAATTTGAATCTGAACCGTCGTGGGCGTTTTTTGCAGAATGTCTACTCGATCAATTTCTGGAATCGGCTGACTTGCCTGAAATCTCTGCCCTTCTGGAAGCGCTAGTACAGTATTTTCGAGTTCAGCTACGATCGCCTTTCCCTGACGAGTGAATCGAGGCTGCAAGGCTTGTTCGGTAGAAGTTTCCAGGCGAAGTTCTAGTCCTTGATCTGAAGGCTTTAGTTGAACTCGGATAATCCGAATCGGTTCAGTTTGTGCTAACCAAGTTTTAACGTCTGTCGCATGAGAGCGATCGAAATCCTTGAGACGAAGAATCGTGGAAGATGCCTTGCTCGGATGCTCTGCTAAAGGGGCAATTTGTGCATTTGCAGACGGAACCTTGCATAAGCAAGCAAATCCAACAATGCCCAGAGACGAAAATGATAAAATCTTGACCATTTCACACCACGGTTAGCAATCAATGTGACTCTAGAAGCAAGGGATTGCTCCCGCACACACCCGCTTATAGATACCGTGACGAAAATATAATTGTCAAAAGACAAGCTGTCGTAGTTTAAAGAAAAGAGTCTCTAACGGATACACCTATTAATCATCGTCAGGTGGACTGGAGAAATCAAGGAGAGGTTGAGCGATCGCCGTCCCCAAAACCCCAATGCCTGCACTAAAGGCCAAAACCAAGCCAAACGGAATCTCAATGAGCTGAAAGTTGAGAAATCGCAGCGCCACCGGAGTCGCATTCTGAACGGAAATCAGAGCGATCGCCACAATCCAAACGGCGACGATCGTGGCAGTGAGCAAAGAAGCAAGAGATCTCATAGAAAAAGTTTTAAGTTTCACAATGTCTCAGACTTGGGCTGGCAACGGATTTAGAACGAGTCAAAAAATCTTTGCTCCATTCGTTTTGTATCCGCTGCCAGACGCTTTGATCTAGACGCGAACTGCCTCGATCTGATGAATCATTTTCTCCATGTATTCAGAGAGTTGAGTCATCTTTTCTGGGGAGGTCGTTTCCATGTAAACGCGAATCAGAGGTTCGGTTCCAGACGGCCGCAACAGCACCCAACTGCCTTCTTCGAGGTAGAGTTTGATGCCATCTTTACGACCGACTTCTTTGACTCCAATGCCCGCGATGCTAGACGGAGGATTCTTGGTAAAGGACTCCAGCACAGCCGTCTTGTGATCGTTGGTCAGGTGCATGTCTAATCGATGGTTGTAGAGCGGCCCGCCTGCTTCGGCGATCGCTTCGGCGACCAATTGACTCAAGGGTTTGCCTTCGTAAGCGATCGCTTCAGCCACGAGCATGTCAGCCAACACGCCATCTTTTTCGGGAATGTGACCGATAATGCTGAGTCCGCCTGATTCTTCACCGCCAATCAAGACAGCCGTTTCGCGCATCTTTTCGCCCACGTACTTAAAGCCGACGGCCGTTTCGTACAGGTCTAGCCCATATTTGGCGGCGAAATTGTCGAGTAAGTGTGTGGTGGCGACTGTCCGAACGATCGCGCCTCGCTTGCCTTTATTTTTGACGAGATGACGCGCCAGCAAGAGCAAAACGGTGTTGGGCGTGAGAAACGTTCCTTGCTCATCCACGATGCCAAAGCGATCGCTGTCTCCATCCGTTGCCAAGCCCACATCGGCGTGATCTTTTTTGACCGCTTCGACTAAGCCGACAAGCTGTTCGCCTTTGGGTTCGGGCATTCCGCCGCCAAACAGCACATCGCGATAGGTGTGGAAGCTTTCAGTTTCGCAGCCGCAGTGATCCAAAACCGTGTCTAGATAGCCGCGAGATGTGGAATAAAGCGCGTCATATTTAACTTTTAGCTTGGCATTGCGAATGCGATCGACATCCAGCAAGCTGTAAATAAACTCCAAATAAGCAGGCTTGGGGTCAAAGGTTGAAATCTTATCCGCACTTTTGCCACTGGGCGGCGCATCCGAAGCACTTTCGAGATTGGCGACGATCGTATCTGTGATCTGCGTAGTGGCCGGGCCAGCATAATCGGGAATGTACTTGATCCCACAGTAAGGCGCAGGATTGTGACTCGCCGTAAACATCAGCGCCCCCGCCGAATTGAGGTGACGAGCATTGTAAGCAATCACCGGAGTCGGGCAATCGCGATCAACCACCTGCACCGTCCAGCCCAGGTCTGCCAAAACGCCCGCCGACGTGTGAGCAAATTGGTCAGCCAAAAAGCGCGTGTCATAACTAATCAGCACCGGACGATCTTTCGAGTAGGCAGTTTCGAGATAACTGGCGATCGCGCGGGTCACTTTACAAACATTAGCGAACGTGAAGTCGTCGGCGATAATGCCGCGCCAGCCATCCGTTCCGAATTTGATCTTTGAATTACTACCTAAACTCATAGCTCACACTTCTCATAACTTAGTTTCAATGGTACTAGAAGGCTTTCACGAAAAGGCTAGTTCGTCGCTGAAGTTTATCAACTGTGTGTTTATCAAGGATCAAATTATCAAGGATCAAAGCGAGAGATCTGCATGAGTAAGTCACGAATTCGACCGTTGGTGTTGGGTTGGGTGCTGTCGGGCGATCGCCTTCTGGTTGCCAGTGAGTACGATTTTGTCAAGCAAGATTATTTTTACCGATGTCTGGGGGGCGGCGTTGATTTTGGTGAAACGAGCGAAGCGGCCCTGAGACGAGAGTTTTTAGAAGAAATTCAAGCGGAGGTGACGAATATTCGATCGTTAGGATTTGTGGAAAATTTGTTTACCTACAACGGTAAACCGGGGCACGAGTGGATTCAGTCTTATCAGTGCGATTTGGTCGATGCCAGCCTTTACCAGCAGTCAGAAATTCGTGGCATCGAAGGTAAAACAGAATTTGTCGCGCGATGGGTGGAGTGCGATCGCTTCCGCTCCAGAGAATTGCGCCTCGTTCCTGAAGTGTGTCTGCAATATTTGAAGCAGTTAGCGGAGTAGAACATGTGCATTCAATGAACTCTCCTTATTCCAAAAACTAAAGTTTCATCGAATTCACGTTAAAAAACAAAATCCCCAACCTCTCAAAGAATTGGGGATCTGCATTACTTTTTGGTAACAAATCAGCTTCTAACCAAGCTACCGAAACATACTACTCACCGAGCTATCTTCGTGAATCCGCCAAATGGTTTCGCCCAGCAGATTAGCCACCGAGAGAACCGTCAGTTGCGGAAAGCGATTTTCTGGCTCAACGGGAATCGTATTCGTGACGATCACCTCTTCCAAAACGCCGCTCGATAGACGCTCGATCGCCGGAGGTGAAAACACCGCATGAGTCGCGCAAGCATAAACCTGACGGGCACCCTGTTCGCGCAGCAGTTTTGCACCCTCCGTAATCGTGCCAGCCGTATCGATCATGTCGTCTACCAGCACCGCAGTTTTGCCCCTGACATCCCCGATCACATTCATCACCTCAGCAATGTTGTGTGCCTGACGGCGTTTGTCAATAATTGCCAGCGGCGCGTCATCCAGCTTTTTGGCAAAGGCTCGCGCACGAGCAACTCCACCGACATCAGGAGACACCACAACGATATCAGGAAGCTGCTTTTTGGCGAGATAGTCCAACAAAACAGGCGATCCGTAGACATGATCGAGCGGCACATCAAAATAACCCTGAATCTGAGACGAGTGCAGATCCATTGCCAAGACTCGACTGGCACCCGCTTGCGTAATTAAGTTGGCTGACAGCTTGGCCGTAATCGACTCTCGACCAGCGGTTTTGCGATCGGCTCGCGCATATCCATAATAGGGAATCACCGCCGTAATTTGTCTTGCCGAAGCTCGACGACAGGCATCCACCATGATCATCAATTCCATTAAATGATCATTGACTGGACGGCAAGTAGGTTGGATCAGATAGACATCACAGCCCCGAATCGATTCTTGAATCTGAATATATAGCTCGCCATCGGCAAACCGTTTTCGCACCATTGGACTGAGATCCATGCCCAGATAACGAGCCACCTCTTGCGAGAGCGGAACGTTAGCAGAGCCAGATAAAAGGCGTAGACGATTGTTGTCAGGAATGGACGGCAGACCAGACGGAGCAATTAGAGTTGCAGAACGGATCACATCAAGCCCTCGAACACGTTCACCGCAATCTTATCACCGAGGCTTAGAAACATCGCCCCAGATTTCGCTGATTTAAAGTATTTATTAACACCCAAAAGCATTGGCAATCGCTGAATTTGCGCTGAATTTGAACAGTAAAATGCTGACGCTGTTAGAAAGCTGACCAGAGCGATCGCACCTTTCTTCAATCGAGAGAGCGATTCACTTTGGGCGATTTGTTAGCCAGCAGTTGTTCAGTCGATTTGTATTTAACGTCACTTATTCTGCCAAATTTAGCGAATAACTGCAATCAAATTCTTTAATGTTGTGAGAATTTGATGAATCGGAGTTTCCGGTATCAAAACAATTGCTTTTGAGTGAGAAATATGCTGCTTTAATCCTAGCGCCGCGCTCGTAAGCTATCCTAAAAAATCCAGCCCCACGCACAGGAGGACAGCCCATGAGCTTGATCGATCGCATTGGTGAAGGCATCAAGACCGCCATGAAATCGAAGGATAAGGTGCGGTTAGAAACGCTTCGCAGCATTAAGAAAGTCTTGTTAGAAAAGGAAGTGAGTGTGCGTCCGACGGGGCAAACCGAGTTGACCGAAACCCAGGAGATCGAAGCGCTTTCTCAAATTGCCAAACAGCGACGGGACTCGATCGAGCAGTACCAAAAAGCCAACCGCGCCGATCTGGCCCAGCAAGAAGCAGCAGAACTCGTCATCATCGAAGAGTTTTTGCCTCAACAGCTTTCTGATCAAGAGATCACGCAAGTGATTGACGGGATTATCGCTCAAGTTGGGGCCGCTTCTGCAAAAGATATGGGTAAAGTCATGGGGCCAGCGATGCAGCAGTTAAAGGGCAAAGCGGACGGCAAAAAAGTTCAGGAATGGGTTAAAGCTAGACTGGGAGCGTGAAAACAATTGGCTGTTTAGAGAGCGATCGCTTTCGTCAAAACAAATTACGGATCTGCTGTCTCATGTTCTGCTTTGGGCTGTAGACTTTAGACTGAATTTGGGGTGAGTTTTTGAGCACAAAACTGGAACCTCAGCGTCACTTCTCCAAACCTTCTGTAAAGATAAAATTTAAGTGTGAGCGATCGAATCTACCTATGCAAACCGCTATCCCCACTGGAACCATCCTGCAAAACCGCTACCGCGTCCTCAGCATTCTAGGGCAGGGCGGGTTTGGTCGAACTTATCTCGCAGAAGACCAGGGGCGGTTTAATGAGTTGTGTGCGCTCAAAGAATTGATGCCACCTCAAGACAATGCCTACGCCCTGGAGAAATCCAAAGAGCTTTTTCAGCGCGAGGCTCAGGTGCTTTATGGGATTCAGCATCCTCAGATTCCCCAGTTTCGGGCGACGTTTGCTCAAGATCAGCGCTTCTTTTTGGTTCAAGATTACGTCGAAGGCAAAACCTATCGAGCGCTGTTAGACGAACGCAAGTCTCAGGGATTTGTCTTTACAGAAAATGAGGTGTTGCAGCTTGTGCGGCAGGTGCTTCCCGTCCTGTCCTACATTCACGGCAAGGGCATCATTCACCGCGATATTGCCCCCGATAATGTGATTTTGCGAGAAAGCGATCGCCTGCCTGTCCTCATCGATTTTGGCGTCGTCAAAGAGTTGGCAACTCGCATTCAGTCTCCCGAAACCGTGCGCCAGCAGACCACCGTCGGCAAACTCGGCTACGCTCCCACCGAACAGATGCAAACGGGACGCGCCTATCCCAATAGTGATTTGTATGCTTTGGCTGTGACGGCGGTTGTGTTGCTCACCGGGCGAGAACCCCAGGAACTCTTTGACGAAACGACAATGACCTGGCGCTGGCAACGCTTGATCACGATCAATCCTGGCTTTTCTCAAGTCTTGAACAAGATGTTGAGCTATCGTACGACCGATCGCTTTCAGTCCGCTAACGAGGTGTTGCAGGCGCTCCAGTCTCCGGCCAGCGTGGCCCCACTACCTCAAACTCCTCCGCCAATGGCCACGCCGCCAGCCCAACCCCAAACGCCTATCAATTCTCGAATGGACACGATGGCCGTGGGTCGATCGCCTCTTGCCGATCCTGCAACCGCTAACACGTCGATCAATCGAGCCGAGCCAACGATTCCGACTCGCAGTTCGCTTTGGGATGACCCCTGGGCTGTGGGGGCGATCGGGACAGGGTTAGTCTTGCTCACGGGCTTGGGTTCTTGGACGCTGGTACGCACTTTGATGAATCCTTCGACCCCCAGCCCTTCACCGACCCAAACGATCGTGGCGAGTCCGAGTCCGACGATCAAGCCGACCCCCAAGCCGAGTCCCAGTCCCAGTCCCACGAGTGAGCCAGTTGCGTTTAGTCAACGGTTAAATGTGGCAGACGGCAAGCCTGTGTCGAGAGACGGGACGCTGAGAGCCAACGAAACGCTAAACTTCATTGTTCCAGGACAGCAAGGACAGCAGTTAAATGCAGCGCTGACCAGTGAAGGGGTGTTGATGACGGTCTTGGCTCCTAACAAAGAAGCGGTGGACGATCGCTCAACCCGCGTCTCAAACTGGAGTGGAGAACTGCCCTTCACGGGCGATTATTTTGTGCAACTCAGAACAGTAAAAGGGCTTGCCAAGAGCGACTTTAAGCTGGATGTCAATCTCAAAACACCTGCTGCACCTACTCCGACGGTTGCTCCAACGGTTGACCCTTCTCCTGATCAGGGCGGCAATCAAACTACTGAAACTGAAAGGGTGAATATTCCAGCCGGACAAGTCGGGACGCAACTGAGCGGTAGTGCCAGCCCCCAAGTGATCAAGCGCTATCTGGTGAATGCTCAAAAGGGTCAGCTTCTCAGTGCCCGGCTACGAAGTGGAGATGCTACGCTGACGATTCGCTACCCGGATGGCAGACCTGTTGAAGATGCTGTGGGAACGCTGCAATGGCAGGCTCAACTGCCCATAGGCGGTGACTATCAGGTCGATGTGGTGGCTAACGGAAACACTGAATTTCAGCTAGATATCAATGTTCAGTAGCCGAGGTGAAGGGGCAGGTAGGTGGTAAGTTTTTAGTAACCAAGCTTCTATCTTTTCTGTCCTCTCACACTGTCAAGATTCTTTTGAACGCACTATTGATTACTGGAACCGATACAGACGCTGGAAAAACCGTTTTAACAACGGCACTGGCCGCCTATTGGCAAACTTACTGCAATTCTCAAACGCTGGGAATTATCAAACCGCTTCAGACGGGAGTGGGCGATCGCGAACTCTACGATCGTCTCTTCTCGCTAGATCAAACCTGGGAAGAACTCAATCCCGTCCATTTTGATGCGCCGTTGGCTCCTCCGATCGCTGCCGAAAAAGAAGGCAAGCGCGTCAAGCTAGAGAAGATTTGGCAGGCGTTTGAGGCATTACACCGACAGCGAGATTTTGTGCTGGTAGAAGCGCTGGGTGGACTGGGATCGCCCGTGACTCGCGAAACGACGGTAGCAGATTTGGCGTGGGATTGGCGATTACCCGTGGTGTTGGTGGTGCCTGTCAAGTTGGGTGCGATCGGGCAGGCCGTAGCTAATGTGGCTTTGGCTCGACAGTCCAAAATTCATCTCAAGGGGATTGTTCTCAATTGCGTGAAGCCCTGTTCTGAACAAGACATTGCAGATTGGGCACCTGCGGATTTGATCGAGTCGCTGACGAGCATTCCTGTGTTGGGCTTGATTCCCCATTTGTCTGACCCGACTGATTTAGTGAAGTTGGCGCAAGTCGCTGCTGACCTGGATCTAGAGCGATTGCTTCCATTGGGTGAGGGATGAGGGAGAACTTCGATGATCTGTTCCCCCTTTGGCGGTAATCCGCTGCGCGAGGAGAGATGAGGGATCGTCAATAATTGGACTAGTTCTGGCGTTCTTGTATGCGGCGTAATTCCATTTTCTTTCGCTTGTTTCAGCAATCTCCGACACGGTTGTTTGAGTTGCTCGATCGTCCTCTAGAGAATGGCGAACACAACGTGTAGCGAAGCTTGCGCGATCGGGTTGACTCGGTAGCTGTGAAAGAAACCAAGTTTGAGATTGATGGAGTGTTTCTGCCACCCGCAGGTGATGCACCGGGCACTGTTTACTTTTGTGAGGTGCAGTTTCAGCGCGATGAGCAACTGTATGAGCGGCTTTGGAGTGAGGTCTCTCGTTAACGTGAATTCGATGAGAGTTTTTTCGCTTCGTTGTTCACGGCTTCTGCCCCCCAACCCCCCAATTTTGGGGGACTTTAAGAGAGGAATTCTGGTTCAAAGTCCCTCACTCGTGGGGGATTTAGGGGGCGTTCCTGGATCTAAAAGCGAAGCGAAGCGTTCATCGAACTGATGTCTCGTTATAGAAGTGGGAGGGTTCGGGAACCCACAAAACCCATCGTGCTTTAGCCGTGGGATGTCGTTAGGGTTCCCGCGCCTGCGGTAGCAGGCAGAGTCCAGCAATCTTCATAAAATCGCGCTCCTTTTTGCCGTATATTTGGACTTGTGGACAAGGTAATCAACCACGTTAAAAACCTAGCCGCCCAAGGGCACGCTGCACCTTGAAAACTGAATCGATGCGGTTCTACTGCATTTTTCTAGACTCCCCCTCGCAGTAGGTAAAAGATTCAGAGGAGCTAGACGAACAGCTTTTGGAGCAATTGCCTCCGAAATTAAACAGGACTTGCTGAAAAGCAAATAGGGTAGGGCATACCCGAATTAACGCTTGGGGAGAATCCCACCTCTGGTCTGGACGACGCAAGGACTCCAGGTTAAGTGGTTTCGATGAGCCAAGAATCCCACTGCCTTTAGGCGTGGGAGTGTCAAGATGTACAAGTTCACACCGTTGAGCTGTCGAGAGGTGGACGTACACAGGCAGAAGCACTCGCGATCGCCCTTTTGAATTTTGGAACAATCACTGATCTCAAAATCTAGCTGGATGAGAATGGTCAGCACCTCTGAGAGGATAGGTTTTGGAGAGATTCTACGATCGCTTGCATGAGTTCAAGGCGATCGTCCTTGTAAGTTCGGGAGCGATCGCCGATCTCGAAACTTGGTTGGATGAGAATGGATAAGCGATCGCTCTCCCAACATAACTGTGAAAGGACGATTGCGTTTCTCAAGCCGTTTGGGGAGAAGGGGCAATCGGAAAGCGCGCTGGCTGGATAATTGGCGAATCGATTATGATCAGAGGATTAAGCTAGAAGCGGTTCAGCTATGATTTCACCTTCTACGGATATTGCGACATTGGTAGCGAGGTCTCCTGAAACATTGGGCGGACGACCCCGAATAGCGGGAACACGCCTTTCGGTGCAGCGCGTGGCCGCATGGTACAAAATGGGGCTGAATGCGGAGGAGATTTGTGATCGTGTGGGGACGGTGAGCCTAGCACAAATCTATGCAGCGTTAACGTACTATCACAGCAATCGGGCCGAAATTGAGCACTATTTGGCTGAGGAAAAGGCTGAATATAGAAGGCTTTCGGCTCAGGTTGGGTAGTGGTTATGAGTGATGTGCGGTTGTACATTGACGAGGATGCAATGGATCGGCGGTTGGTAGAGTCTTTGCGTGGCCGTGGGGTTGATCTGATCACCGCAGGAGAAACTTTAACAACTGGTTTTAGCGATGAGGAACAGTTGATTTTGGCAACGTCTCAGGGACGGATGTTTTACACGTTCAATGTGGGCGATTTTTGTCAGTTGCATGGCCAGTTTTTGGCGGATGGACGCAATCATGCGGGAATTGTTGTGTCATCACAGGATTATGCGATCGGTGATCAGATGCGGCGGCTATTGAAGCTGATTGCGGATCGATCGGCGGAATCAATGGTGAATCAGCTTGTTTTCCTGAGTGCTTATTCTGGTGAAGTTTAGCAAAAAAAGTAGATCGACCCTCCCGATGCTGAAGTTCGATCAGTCTTCTCGAAAGTCAAGCGGTGGTTGGGTAAGGGCGATTTCCGGTGGCAGGTTTGATCAACGGAAAGGGCGATCGACCGTTTGGCAATTAGATTATGCGGCGATCGCGAATGGATAGTGCAATAACTTTTGTTGTCAGGTCTGGTGAAAGCATGGTGCAATTTTTGGGATGCAACAGTTGATTTCAGTATAGGTGCGATCGTGGTTGGGGGGAGAGAGGCATTCATCCAACAGAAAAGCGATCGTAGGTTTGGAGGCGGGGCAATTGACTTTTTTTGCAGCGCAGTCATTGCTAAAGTTGGTAACTTGGTAGAAACATTGAGCTTAATTGTCCATGTCAGCGACTCCCGAAACCCTACAAAAGTTTGTTCTATTTCGTCAGCAACATCTCAAGGGTGATGAAAAAGGAGAAGCTCAGGTGTTTCTCGATCGCTTCTTTCGTGCATTTGGGTATGAAGGCGCGATCGAGGCGGGAGCCGTGTATGAGGAGCGGGTGAAAAAGGGCAGCAAACAGGGGAAGACGGGCTTTGCGGATCTGGTCTGGAAGCCTCGCGTTTTGATCGAGATGAAGAAGCAAGGGGAAGATCTCAACAAGCATTATTCTCAAGCGTTTGAATATTGGACTCGACTGGTGCCCGATCGTCCGCGTTATGTGTTGCTGTGCAATTTTGATGAGTTTTGGATCTTTGATTTTGATACTCAACTTGATACGCCTGTGGATATGATTTCGTTGGTGCAGTTGCCTGAGCGGGTGAGTG